>JAEUTM010000406.1 GCA_016788025.1 Bacteroidia bacterium | reverse complement strand
GCGTAAATTGGCAGACAGCAGTGCCTCATTCCTCAATACCTTTTCAATCAAACATAAAGAAAACAACCGGTTTAAATTTCTAACCGTAGTGGCAGTGTCATTCGCTTTTTTTCTGGCCCTTACGAACCTGTTTTTTTATTTCTCTTTTTTCGATAAGAATAACAAGTTGGAAACTGAATTGGCAGTCTACCAAGGAAAGTACGAACAGGTAAATCAATTGTTAAGCGACTATCAAAAAAATAAAGACTTGATAGAGAATGCAGGCGTTTTGGGTAAAAATAGCCTGAGTGAATACGCCGATAAAATAGGAAAAACCCTTCCGGATGAGGTTGTATTAACGGAATTGTATTTTAATCCGAAACAGGACAAGGATGAAACCGAAGATAGTTTAGTCACCTTTCAAAATAAACAACTCATTTTAAGAGGTAATTGCGGAAAGAGTTTTATTGTAAACGAGTGGCTGAGTGTTTTAAAAATGCAGAAATTCATAAGGGACGTAAATCTCGAAAAGTTTGTTTACAATAATAATGGTGTTGCGCCGAATTTCGAAATCAAATTAAAGACGGAATAATGCTTAACAAATTTTCATACAAACAAAAATGTTATGGGCTCATGACCGCATTAATGCTCTTTTTTGTTGCGGGTTACCAATTGAGTTTTTCGGACACGCTGCAACTAAGTTCACAAATAGATGAAAAAGAGAATAAACTGAATTGGCTTAAACAAAAGGAAAAAGAACTTCCGGCACTAAAGGCTAAAATGCTGGAATTTGAAATGGCTTATTCAAACGAAGACTCTAGTTCTGTGAGGGATCGCTTAACAGCATATATTTCTGACTTTGCTGAAAGAAATAATTGCCTGGTGACTGAAATACCGGTGAACAGTTCTTTTCGCAACGATCGTTTAAAAGTTCAAACAAACACCTTTACCATCAGAGGAACTTTTTTTGATCTGCTTTCACTTTTATATAGCCTCGAGAACGAATATAAATACGTGTCAAAGATCATGTCCGCAAAATTTTTCACTATAAGAGATGTGCAGACGAAGAAAAAAAATCTTTATCTCACACTTGTTACGCAATCGTTTAAACAGAAGGAAAAATGAAATACAAATTGCCCATCGTGTTTTTTTTATTGTTTAGTGTAATAGCCTGCCGCAAAGATTTTATCGTGGAGGATATTGATAACAAAACGCTCACTATTAATGCGCCTGCTGCCGATCTTCAGACTGATATCAATACTATCACATTCTGGTGGGAGCCACTTGACGGTGCTGAAGAGTATAATTTGCAGATTGTAAGGCCGGATTTTTCGAAGGTAACACAGCTTTTGTTAGACACCAGTATTACAGGCACAAAATTTAATTTCACCTTCACTCCCGGAACCTATCAATGGCGGTTAAAAGCGGCAAACGCGGGCCACTCAACCGCATTTCAAACGTTTAATATTAAAATAGACACCACCAGCGATCTTAGTCAGCAAGTGGTGAATTTACTAGTTCCAGCAAACGGTGCAGTCACGGGAAATACAGTGGTGACTTTCAGTTGGCGAGAATTAAACGCGGCAAAGAAATATCGCTTTTTGTTAAATGAAGGAACTTTAAAGGATACTACACTTATTGGTACTTCTCTTACCTGCACTCTACAAGCGGCCAAAAATGCAACAACAGCTTTTACCTGGAATGTAAAGGCGATCAATGATCATACAGAATCGCAATTTAATACCTCCTCTTATAAATTTACAGTCGATTTAAAAGGACCGGGCACACCTGGCTTAGTTTCTCCTGTTTACGACGCAACAGTTACAATTGCCAACGATTCCTTAAGATGGAGCAGGAGCGGAACTGACGTGGCTTACGATAGTCTTTATATTGCGGATGATTCAACCTTTACAAACTATAACCAATACAAAAGCGACGATGCATTTATGATAGCAAATGATTTGAATCTCTCTCCAAGCACTCCGGGAAATTATTATTTCTGGAAAGTGAGATCTTTCGATCTGTATGGAAACGGCTCCTCATATAGCACGAAAAGAAGATTTAAGACGAAGTAATATGTTGAAGAATAAAAAATCGATATACATTCTTATCCCTCTGAATATATTTATTTGGGGATTTTTTGTTTATCGTTTTTATTCCGCTTATTCTGATACTGACATTCCGGGTTCAATTAAAATAGAGAAGACCACAAGTCAGAAAACGTCCTTGAATGACAGTGCTGTTTATAAACTCGATCTCAGTTATAAAGATCCATTTCTAAAAGAGGAAAAACACTCCAGGAGAGCTGTGCTGGCCGGGAATAAACAGGGCTCACCCAGTCAGTCTCCAAAATCGGTTCAGGCATTAAAGACAGTTACTTTAGCTCCTAAACAAACACCCGAAGTAAAATATCTGGGACTCATAAAGAATAAAACTAGTGGGATGAGTACGGCACTGGTTTCGGTAAATGGAAATTCAAGGCTTATCAAACCAAACGAAACAATAGATGGTATTGTGTTTAAAAGCTTCAACAACGACAGTCTCGTTGCCCGTTGGGGGAAAGAAAAAATTGTAGCGAGAAGATAAAAACTACTTCAAAACCTCCAAAGCTTTCATAATAGCAGTATCATCCTCATAAAGGATGGGGTAGTAGGCATCCTTATCAAAAAGATTTCTTCCAATCAGCGCTTTTATCAATTGCGCCAAACCCTTTTCGTTGCCGGTAATGTTTAGGGAACCAAGTTTTTTAGTAGCAGCATAGTTTTTTAATTCGGCAATCTCTTTGCCATTCATTTTATAGTTATGAATGAACTCTGTTGCATTTTTGTATTTATTGAGCAATTCAACACGATTATGATCGGTGAATTCAAAAGCAAATGAGGTTAAAATGCCGGTGTTATAAAGCCTGTTGGTGAGATGGCTATATTTTACAGTATCAAGTGAAACAAAAATGTCAGGAACAATTCCACCACCGCCGTAAACAGTTTTTCCTCCCGGAGTATGATAAATTTTCGACGTATCTAATTTAATACTGTCTGCACTGTATAATTCGCCATGTTCAAAGCGCTCGTACTCTTCATTATAATATTCGTCGAGTCCCTTGTTATAGGGCTTTTGAATACAACGTCCGGTAGGCGTGTAATAACGCGCAATGGTCAAACGAACGGCTGAGCCGTCCGGTAAATCTATTTGATCTTGTACAAGACCTTTACCAAAGCTTCTTCTACCGATAATTGTTGCACGATCGTTATCCTGCAAAGCCCCGGCTACAATTTCGCTGGCACTTGCGCTTCCCTCATCAATTAAGACCACGAGCGGGTTTTTCTCAAAACCTCCGCGAGACGAAGCGTTATAGACTTTTTTTGGATGTGCTTTTCCTTCGGTGTATACAATTTGTAACCCATCCATCAGGAATTCATCTGCCAGCTCCACGGCTGTTTTGAGGAATCCCCCGCCATTGCCGCGCAAATCAAGTACTAATTTTTTCATACCCTGTTTGCTCAGATCATTAAAGGCCTTCAGGTATTCTTCGTATGTGGTTCCTGCAAAACGACTGATCTTGATAAAACCAACTCCGGGTTTCAGCATGTATGAAACATCAATACTGTAAATAGGAATGGTTCCTCTGGTTATTTTAAAGTCGAGAGGTTTTTTAGATCCGTTTCTCAGAACACTAACGGTAACCAAACTACCGCTTTTTCCTCTCAATTTCTCAAACACCTGTTTATTGCTGATTTTTATTCCGGCAACGTTTTTCCCATTCACGCTTACGATCCGGTCTCCTGCTTTTATGCCTAGTTTCTCTGAAGGCCCGCCGATAATAGGGTTTACAACACGAATGGTATCGTTGATGATATTAAACTCAATTCCTATCCCATCAAAATTCCCTTCCAGCGGTTCATTTACGGCGCTGAATTCAGAAGCGGGGATGTAATCGCTATGCGGATCGAGACTTTTGAGCATAGCGGTAATAGTTTTAACCTCAAGCTGATCTACGTTAATCGTATCAACATACTGCATCTCGATGTAATCAAGAAGATTGGTGATTTTATTTCCGTTTGTCTTGGTATGAAAAGATGTGTATTTCTCCTGCGATCCACGACCAAACGTTAGATAGTAGCCGATTCCAACGCCGGCGGCCAGAACGAGGGCAAAATAAAGTGGAAGAAAAGGATTATATTTTTTGTGGGAATTATTTCCCGTTGAAGATTCCGGTAATTCTGACATATAATAGTTTGGATAAAGGTAACTAAATAGGATTTTATTTTATGTACCGTATATAATTTTTGGGATAATTAACGTTAGAATAAAAAGCTAAATCTTAATTTAGTACTTGTATGTTTGTAAGATCGGTATCAATTCTATTTTTCGTACTTGCACTGGTGCTTTCCGGCGTTTCGTGTAAGAAAAAGAAATCCCAGAACAATACAAATAACCCGGTGCCAAATTTGCCGGTAAATGTGAAAATATATCCCAATGATCCACTGTATTATAAACTGCAGACCATCGGCGGTTGGGCTTATGTAAATGGTGGTATCAATGGTATTGTGGTCTATCGTAAATCCAACGAAGAGTTTGTGGCAATAGAAAGAACCTCGTCTTACGCTCCAGACAATGCAGCAGCGAAGGTGCAGGTAATGGGAGACAATTTCACCCTTCGTGACACCATCAGTGATTCACGCTGGCAAATTATGGATGGCACGGTTACCAAAGGTCCCGCTGAATGGCCGCTACGTTTGTACGGTTGTTCTTACGACGGAAATCGTCTGAGTATTATCAATTAGTTAGTAGTCCCCCTTTTATATTAAGGTTTCCAGGAAGTAGTGTTGATCAGGTGCAGGATATCCTTCTTCAAAAAATCGATGACGACTTGAAGCGAATCGCTGTTGGGTACTGCATTAAAATAAAGCGAACCCCTTAAAAAATGTTTAGTGCTGTCCGTAAGATAAAATTGAACTGAAGAGGCGGCGTTCCCGCTTATTTCAAACATCAGACCGTAAACCTTTGCACTGTCGCGCATAATTACAATTTCATCAAGCCCTGTAGCCTTTGCCTGGTGCTTGTTTGCAAAGTAATGTGAATTTTCAAGGTGTTTCGCGAGATCGTTTTGAACCGGTTTGTAGCTGAGATAAACAGTAGCTCTCAATTTCGGAAATTCAAGATTCAGCCAGCAAGGTTCAGCGCCCTTGTGTTTATCTTCAACAATGTGGGAGTAGTTTGGAATCTCAAATTTGTAGGGACAAAGGCTATCGAATGTTCTGTATTTTTTCTCAGGAAAATCTATTCTGAAATAGCCTCTTGGGCGTGGCGAATACACTTTATCATCTTCGTCTTCGCAAGCAGTAAAACTCAGTATTAGCAAGCCAAGGCCAAGTATACAGCTGATTTTTTTGTAAATGTTCATCAGTAACAAATCTAGCTAAACAGATTTTTTGAAAATCATTTCAAAGATGTTTTTTTTCAGGATGTTTGTTAATAAGGCAAACCCTTACTGTCAATATTCGAATCGGTATTTGATTCGAAACTTGTACTACCGCTGGAAGCATTGTGTTCTCTGCGTTGCAGCAGATTAAAATTTTCTGCGATGATCTCGGTAATATTCTTTTTTTGCCCGTCTTTATCGGTCCATTGGCGGGTTTGAAGTTTCCCTTCGATGTATACCTGCATGCCCTTTTTGAGCAATTTCTCAGCATTTTCGGCTATTCCACGCCACATGATGATGTTGTGCCATTCGGTATGTTCAACTTTATTCCCGTTTTTATCTTTATAAACCTCAGTTGTTGCGAGGCTAAAGCTCAGTTTCGCGATATTTCCTTCAAGATATCGTAGTTCGGGGTCCTTTCCAAGGTTGCCAATCAGAATAACTTTATTAACTCCGGCCATTTGCTGTTATTTTGTAAGTAAAGCGTTAAAATCGTGGAAATGCTTGTTTTCCAGCATTCTAATCAAATATACACTTTGTTGAGGAGCATTAGATTAAGCAAGGGTTTTTTTAACAAAAGACGACTTATCAACAATTTTCACAAAAACATTTGCTGAATGGCTAAAGAGTATGTATCTTTGCGTCCCGTTTTTTGAGGAAGTATTGAGAGTGAGAGAAAGAGGAGAAAATATTTTTTCAGGAAAAGTGAAAAAATATTTGGTAGTTGAGAAAAGAGTTAGTACTTTTGCCACCCCGAAACGAAGAGAGGAAATTAGAGAGAGGAAAAGGGGACACGTTCAGATTGACATTTTTTA
>JAEUTM010000112.1 GCA_016788025.1 Bacteroidia bacterium | reverse complement strand
AAACGCTGGCCATATTTCGATTCGTCAAATTTTCCCTGGCCTGTGCTGAACGGAGTTGAGGCATCGTAAACCAAATGGCCGCTTACAAACGTTTTTTCGATGCTGCTTTTGAAGGTATGTCCCTCAAAGGGACTCCAGCCGCATTTGTAAAGAATGTTCTGTTTTGTAACCGTTTGTGGTTTGTTCAGGTTTACCAGAACTAAATCTGCGAAGTAGCCTTCACGGATATATCCGCGATCGTTTATTTTGAAAAGATCAGCTACATTGTGACTCATTTTCTGTACAATGGTTTCAAGATTTATTTTCTTTTGATGATAGAAGTCGAGCATGGCAAGGATGCTATGCTGAACCAGGGGCCCGCCGCTTGGCGCTTTGAGGTAAGGAAGATTTTTTTCTTCAATGGTATGTGGAGCGTGATCAGTTGCGATGACGTCGATGGTGCCATTTAGAACTGCATCAAAAATCATGTCCCTGTCATAAGCAGTTTTTACGGCAGGATTCCATTTGATAAAATTTCCTTTTGTAGCATAATCTTCGTCGCTGAACCATAGATGATGAATGCAGGCTTCGGCAGTAATGCGTTTGTCTTTTAAGGGAATTTTATTGGTAAAAAGACTTAGTTCTTTTGCAGTCGAAATGTGCAGGATATGCAGTTTGGTATTGTATTTTCTTGCCAGATCAACCGCCATGGAGGATGATTTGTAGCAGGCCTCCGCGTTACGAATTATTGGGTGAAAATAAGGTGGGAGATCTTCTCCGTATTCTGCAACAATGCGCGCCTGATTTTCCTTTATCATCGGATCGAACTCGCAATGTGTTGCGATAAGCGCGTTGATCTTTGAAAAGAATCCTTCAAGCACGGGTTGATGGTCTACGAGCATATCCCCCGTTGAGGAGCCCATAAATAATTTCAATCCACAAACCTTGGAATAATCAACTTTAAGTGCTTCTTCGAGATTGTGATTGGTGCCACCCATAAAGAAGGAGTAGTTTGCTAAAGAGCATTGTGATGCCCTCCTATATTTCTTTTCGAGCTCTTCAACAGTTGTACTCTGTGGATTTGTATTGGGCATCTCCATGTATGAAGTTACACCTCCCGCCACAGCTGCTTTTGCTTCGGTGTATATTTCTCCCTTATGAGTCAATCCTGGTTCCCTGAAATGAACCTGGTCATCGATGGCACCTGGCAGAAGAAAAAGTCCTTCCGCATTTATCTCGGTTACATTTCCAGTTGCCCCGATGTTGCGGTCGATTTTAGCGATACGTTGATCTTCAATAAGAACATCATAATTACCGATCTCGCCTTCATTGACAAGCGTTGCGTTTTTAATAAGATATTTCATGATTATCCGATTGTAAAGTTACAACTCTCCCAAGGCAATTAAAAATTTTTCAAGCCTCAGCTTAGCTTCCCTGGCAGAGCCATTATAATTATTTAAGATTACAGAAAAGGCAAGATCCTTACCGCTTTTTGTCTTTACATAGCCAGAGTAAGCCCTTACCCTGGTAATGTAGCCCGTTTTGGCGCGAAGATTATTTTCTATTAAAGTGCCCTTTCCAATGCTACTCATGCTTCCTTGTTTACCCGAAATAGGCAGGGAGTTATTAATAATGTGATAAACCAGGCTGTCGCGATACACTTTGGAAAGCATCTGACTTTCAAAACGGGCACTTGTCGTATTAATTCGCGATAATCCGCTCGCGTCTTCCATGTATAGTTCTGTGGTGTCAAGACCTCTGTTGGCCCAGTGTTTCTTTACTAGATTCAAGCCCTTGTCTGGCTTGCCTTTGCCAATCGCCCTTAAAATCGATTCGCAGTATAAATTGTTGCTTTTTTGATTGGTGAAATAAATGATTCTTTCCAACGATGGTGAGTAATGTGTGTAAAGAAGCCGTTTTGCAGTGTTTGAATTTTTGCCGGAATAATCCGAACAGGCCGACCCGTCCTTAATTTGAATTCCAATTTTTTTGAGTGAAAGATAAAGTTCTTCGGCGCAAAGGAGAGCTGGGTCGGGGAGGGTCAACTCCACTTCATAATTATTTCGGTTCGCAGGTATAGTGCCTTTTATTTCTCTCGAAAAGGAAAAAGGATCGCCGTAACCATAAGCCTCATCCCCTGTACCTTTTGCAATTACATTGGATGTAATGTTGTAGGTGTTCGATAAATATTGCGGTGAAAAACTCCGAATGCTGGCAGAACTGCCTTCTTCCTTACTTTCATAGAACACAGTAAATTTATTGTCTTTGTACGACAGCGCGCAAGGAGCCGTTCCATAATAATTGCAGATGTCTTCCCAAATCCAATTATTGGGAATATTGCGTGGGAAGTAACCGGCGTCTCCTATTATTTTACCGGTGATCTCTTTCATTCCAAGATCTTTAAGGGCCTTGGCCCAGGTGTCTGTGACAGAAAGACCTTCTTTAAAAAAGTTCTCTGATTGCAGGGTCGGATCCCCACCGCCAAGAATCAGCAGGTCTCCCTGAAGAATACCAGATGTTTTGTCAAAACTTCCCACACAGAACAATTTGGTTTCGAACCTGTATCCTGTCCCCAATAAATGAATAGCAGCGGCCGTTGTAACCAGTTTTAATGTACTTGCAGGTACCAGCGACTGCTTTGAATTGTATTCAAACAAAGACTCGGATGTTTTGGCGTTCAGCACAGATACGCCAAATGAAGCGCTTTTTAAAAGAGGATCTTTTTGCCAGCCGCTAACAATTTCGGAAACCTGAGCCCGGAAGGCAGGGACCAAAAGACTGATCAGGATATTTACAATGAGGCCTGTTCTTTTCACTGTCTTAATTTAAAGAAATGACTTTCATGAGATCTACGTACACCAGGATTTTTTTAATATTCTGGTGGCCCATCGTTCTTAGTGCATTTTCGTACTTGTAAAGCTGTTGGGCGTAGCGGCTGGTATTTTCTTTGCCGGTCTTGTAATCGATAATAACGGTAGCCTCCGGAGTAAAAACGACACGATCGGGCCTTAACAACTCTCCTTCAGCCGTTATTAATTCTGCTTCCAATTTGGTATGAATTCCGGGTTCAAAGTATAAACTGAGCTCCGGGTGAGAAATGAGCTGCTGAAGTGTTTTAAATAAATTAGGTTTTTGTTCAGAACTTATCAAGCCTTGCAAAAGCGCTTCATTGATGGTTTCATCCAGATCGGGTTTGGTTTTTAGTTTCGATAAAAGGAAATGAAGCAGGAGGCCCTGTTCTTTTGCCTGTTCGGCTTCCTGGTTATTTAATTTATAAGAAGCCTTAATGTGTATGTTTTTATTTGGCCCGCTGAAGCTCAGGGGTTCAAGATAGTAAGGGACCAGAGATTTTAAAGAGTGCTCCGTTGTTTTTGTAATGGCTTTTCCCGATTCAAAATTGACGCCATCTGAACTGCTCATGTGTTTTTTGGCATACGATTCTACCCATTCGAAAACGTTATGTGTCTTTTGATTTTCAGAAGATGTGCAAATAATATGCAGGCGATCTATTGCCCGTGTGAATGCAACGTACAATAAATTAAGATTGTCAAGCTTTTGTTCCTGTTCTTCTTTTTGGAGTTCCTTCTCAAAGCCCGAATCAGCGGCCTTTTTAGAGAGGTTGACCACCGAAACAGGTAATTTAAGTTTTGGGTCTTCGATGTTCACCCAGCTATTGTCTGCCCGGTAAAATTGCCAGTTGCAATATGGGACAATGGTAACCGGAAACTCTAAACCTTTGCTGGTGTGTATAGTCATAATTTGCACCGCATCTGTGGTTTCAGGTATAACCATCGACGCTTTTTTGCTTTTATTTTCCCACCAGTCGAAAAAGGAGGTAAGGTTGGAATTTTTAAGTACAAGAAATTCATTTACCTCGTCCAGGAAAAACCTTATGTAAGGGTATGCAGACTCAGTTAGTTTTAAGACTGTAATAATCTGCAGGCAATGATCAAACAGATTATTTAGTGAAATCGTTTCTTCAGGGATAACAATCTGGTGTTCTTCGAGAACTTTAAAAAGAGATTTGCCTTTGGCTATTTCACGAAAAGCTTCATGAGTTGCCTCTTCATTAAGAACGGAACTATGGTGTAAATACTCTATGACACTTGCGGCGGCGATCTGGTCGTTGCGATCTACCAGGTAGCGCAGATAATTCAGAATCGTATTTACTTCCAGGTTATTCTTCAGCAACAGGGAATCAGAGGAAACAACAGGAATTTTTTGTTTTACAAGGTAATCCGCTATTAGATTTCCATGATTGTTTTTTCTGCAAAGGATGGCAATATCGCGAAAAGCGAATCCCGATTCTTTTGCATCAAGAATTCTGGATTTTATTTGTGCACAAACATTCTCGTCAACCAGATCGGCATTAACTTTGCCAAGAGTGATACTTACATATCCCTCTTCGGTTTGGTTTTTTGGTATTTGAGCGTGTTGGCGGTAAATAGCCTGCGTTGTTTCATCAAGCAAAGATTCACTGCAGAATTGAAAAAAATCGTTATTAAATTCTACAACGCGTTTTGAACTACGGAAATTTTGGCCTAATAACCTGGCTTCATAATTTCTTCGCAGGGCCTCCGCACGTTCCTGAGTTAAAGGACTAAAATTCTCCTGTTCTATTTCAGGAAGTTTCGCAAACTGTTGCACATTGGCGTTACGCCAGCGATATATGCTTTGTTTGCCGTCGCCAACCACCAGATTATACCAGCCAGCAGCAAGCGCATTATCAATTAAGGGCAAAATGTTGTGCCATTGCATGGTACTCGTATCCTGGAATTCATCCAGCAGGTAATGTTTGTAACGTTCTCCCAGGCGTTCGTATATAAACGGAGTGGGCTCATTATTAATAATATCAGAAATCTTTTGATTGAATTCACTAATAAAAACAAGCCGCTCTTCCTGCTTCTGCTCCTGGCTGATTTCTTCAATCTTCTTTAAAAGCATCAAAGGATACATTTGCCTGTCGAGCGTAGTGCATAAAGAATAATAGGTATAGTGGCCGGTAATAAAATCAATCAGTTCATTTGCTATTGCATTAAGGTCGGGACTTATCCGCTCAATAGTTTTTGTATCGCCGTCTTTCCCTGCCCATTTACCCTCGGTTATGGCATCGGTGATCCTTTTACTTTTCGTCTCGGATAAATTCACATTAAGTGCTATGCACCTACGGAAAAAGCTTTGGGGACCATTTTTTTTATAATGAAAGTCTTCGTCCGTCAGTCCATTTTGCTCGATTAACTTGAGAGCTTTTTTTGAAAGGGTAATAAGTACATTGCGGTAATGCTTTGTGAAATCCAGTATCTGGAGCCGGATGGTTTCCAGTTCGTCAACGCTCATTGATCTTAAACGCTCAACATATGGACCTGCATTTTCTTTTAGTAAAAGCTTTGTAAAATCCTGAATTTGTTTTTCGGGATCCCAGGATGCATTGTCGGTGGCCATGTTAAGAGCATATTCCCGTAAGAGCTTGCTTATGTATGTATCTTCTCCAATCTTGCTGAATATGGTCGCAATTACTTTGTTATAAAAAGTTTCTGTATCGAGTTCCACATTAAAGTTTACGGGTAAATGGAGGTCATGGGCAAAAGTTTTCACAATCTTATGCGTGAAACTGTCTATTGTGCCTATAGAAAGGTCCGAGTAGTGGTGTAGCATATCGGATAGCACTATAGAAGAACGCCTCTTTAATTCGGCTCTGGATACTTTAATCTCTTTACAGAGGACATCTCCCATTCCGGGGAATTCGTCCTGATTAGCCATTTGGTTAAGGGTATTGATCACCCTTGTTTTCATTTCTGCAGCTGCTTTATTGGTAAAAGTGATAGCAAGGATGCGTCTGTAATTAGATGTAAGCCTGGTGTCATCGTGAAGGGCAAGGCGAAGGTATTCTTTTACGAGTGTAAAAGTTTTGCCGCTACCGGCCCCGGATTTATAGACAACAAAATTCCCCAAAGTGTTTGTATAAAATTAAAAAAGGCCACAGTTACTGCGGCCTTTTTTATTAAATATTATGAAGGATTATTCCTCGTCATCGTCCTCATCATTCTTTGGTTTAGGTTTCGTAGGATTTTTAGGTGCATTCGGATCTACGAAATCAAAGCTTAAGATCTTGAAGGAGGTTCTGCGGTTTTTAGCGTGTAGAGCTTCTTGTTCTTCTCTCGTTTTTGCTTTTTTGATTACGTCATCTGAGATTAAAAGCATGGTCTTACCGTAACCTTTAGCTTCCAAGCGTTGTGGATTTATACCTTTTTCCTTTACAAGGTAGTCAACACACGATTGGGCACGGGCAGCAGATAAGGTCATGTTGGATGCAGCATCACCGCGACTATCCGTATGAGAGTTAAGCTCTACTTTAATGCCCGGGTTATCTACCATGATCTGGTATAAGTAGTTCAATGAATCTTTTGATTCAGGTAGTAACTTGTAATCATTAACAGCGTAGAGGATTTGCGGCATACGAAGTTCAGCTACAACAGGTTTTACAGCAAAATCAGCAACGAAGTCTTTTGATTTTGCTTCACCTACAGTAGTGATAACGCGAGCATCTTTGTTAGTTAAGAAACCATCTTTATTATGAGTAGCAGATTTTGAAGATTTACTTGTTTCAGTTGAAACTGTATAAGTGTTCATTTCTTTTAGCTTGAAAGTATAACCACCGTCTTTACCGGTCATGGCTTCAGTAATAGAACCATCGCTGCCAATGAGTTTTACTTTTACAAGTTCAACAGGTTCA
>JAEUTM010000093.1 GCA_016788025.1 Bacteroidia bacterium | reverse complement strand
CACAACACTCGACTTGTTTATAGATATTCAAAATGCGCTTCTCTTTAAACAAGAGTCGGCTCCGAGTTATACCTTTAAACGCAATGCCGATAACACAGGCTTCGAAACGACGGACGGAATGCCTGTGGAAAGCGATGGTTCAAACGCGATTCCGGTTATTCTTCAAAATAAAGACCTCAGCGTAACCCCAACGATAGGATTCATTTTTGAATTTTAAAATGTGGTGCGAATAAGCTTTTTACAACAGTTCCTTCGTCAATAGTCACTTTTTTGACTTATTTACATACTGTTTAATTGACCAAATGAGAATCTGCAATCTGAAAGTCCGTGATAGCCTTAATCGAATAGTTTATTCAATCCCCAATTAAGTTCATCTGTATAAAAAACGCCGGTAAATTACCGGCGTTTAATACTTAGCGTAATCCCAAATACTAATTAACGTACCTTCAAGTGTAGATCCTGGTCTAGAATTTATAATTGATCTTGAATGATGAATAGAAAATATTTTTACCATTTCCTGTTTCTTTCACATATTTCCCTGCAACGAAATAACCTAAGTCCAGTGCAAAAGACAGATGTTTGTTCACTGAATACAAGGCCTCCAGAGTCATGAGTGTACCCAGCTGTTTTTCTTTTGAATCAAAGATATCTGAGTGATCTGGTCTAACTTGGATTGCACCTGGGGAATAAATGCCATCCTGGTTGCTCTGTCTCCACATAAAATTGGCTCCGGCGTATATATCGAGTTTTGAACCCGGTCTGATTCTTACATAAGGGTTTGCATTTATGATATTTACCGCACTGATCGGTGCAGTTAATCCATACTGCGGTTTAGAGAAAAATGAATTGTAGGTGTTTAGTTCGGCATCTTCATTATTCTTATCCCCACTGGTGTAGTTACCACTTAAACCCACAACAAAACCAGACTTATCATGAAGTTTGTAATTCATATCGGCTGAAATATTATAGGCGCTAATCTTTAATTGATTGAATTTGCCGTATTGGTAATTTGCTTCCAGCTCATAGTTAAAACGTTGATTTTCGGAATACAACCGTATCCCATAAGTTTGACGATACTCTTCCCCCGCAGTATAATCGTACTGTCGTCTCTTCGAATTGAGACTCATGGAGTAGTAATCCAGCATAAACTTTCCCGGTACGAAAATTTCAGTTTTATACATACCAATCACAAGGTCCTTAAAGGACTCGTCATCGAATACTCCAGGTTTCGAAATCACAGGAGTCATAATAAAAAAGTCAAGTTTTTCTTTATCCGTATTCCGTTTAAAAACCACGGCATCAAAAGCAAGCCTTGTGTTTGGTCCCTCGCGGAATGTAATTAAACTATGATTGCCATAGCTAATTTCCTGCCTTCCGATCCTGGTTGCCCATTTCTTACTCAGGCGAAGATCAATAAAGGCTTGATGCAGGCTGAGCTGGTTCTCATCAATTTCTGGTGTCAAAGGATTAGGATTCAAAAAACGAAAGGTGCTTCCGGTCTGGGCGAAAACGCGGGCTTTGGTCCCCAGTTCCAGGTTGGTATGAAGCATTGCTCTTTGCCAAACTTGCCCACTGCTCACTTGCTCATAGCCAGGAGGAAGATCTCCAAAATTTGGATTCTGATAATATTGGTACTGTTCCCTTATTTCACCTCCAAAAGAAATATTACTGCGTTTTGAAAGTTTTATGTGTTTTAATTTGTCAAAACCTTTTTTATGAATCGAGTCACTTCTGAGTGAGGTAAAGTCGTCGTTGTAGCGCAAAAGCTGAATCTGACTTTTTATCCCGAAAACGCTGAACAGCATCAGGATTGTAAGGATTGGTGTTTTCATTTTATATTTTGATTTTTTTAATTGATTGTATTTTTTTATTTCTGAACAGAGACAACAATTCCTTTTATTCAGAAATTGTACATCAGGGTTTAATCACTTGCCCGGTCCCTGCACCGAAAAGACTTTTAAAAAACATGTATTCAAGTTGTCTCATAGTAACTGGCAACTCTCCTGGAAAAAATGGAAAATACTGAGGAGAGGCCTCAATTACGGTTGGACTAACCGCATTGATACGAAGGCCATTTTCAAGTTCAATTGCAGCGGCACGTACAAAACCTTCTACTGCACCATTTGCGGCTGAAGCATTGGCAAAGTTCTTTTGAGGATCATGAGTGAGCGCACCTGCAATCAATGTAAAAGAGCCTTTAGGTTTGATATAGTGTTGGCCTATGAGTACCAGATTGATTTGCCCCATCATTTTACCCTCCACACCTTTTCTGAACTCCTTATCTGTCATAGCCTTCCATGGCCCAACATGGGTCGGTCCAGCGGTAGATATTAAGGCGTCAAATGGGCCTACTTGTTTAAAGAAATTCTCAATAGACTCTGTTGAAGTAATATCCACCAAAATATCTCCGCCTTTATCAGAAGCCTTAATGATTTCGTGTTCTTTTTCTAATGCACTTACAAGGTGCTTTCCCATGGTGCCTGTTGCACCTACGATGATAATTTTCATTTTTTGTTTTTGTTTTTTTGTTTATTTTTTTGTTTTAATTAATTCAAAGTAATTCCCCCTCCACGCCAGGTAGACTTAGTGTTATTGTTCGAAAATTGTGAAAGCGGAGATGTACTAATCGATCTGCACTACAACATTGCCTCTTTTGTGGCCCTGCTCTACATAGGTGTGAGCGTCTCTTATATCCGATAATTTATAACGTCTGTCAATTATAGGCCTTAGTTTATCTGTTTCAACCAGCCTTGTCAGAAAATTCAAAAGTTCAGGACCCTCAGGCACATTTTCTCCCACAATTATTTTTTTTCCTTGTATTGTTTGTGCCCAGATCATTTCAGGGGTTTTACCGGCAGTCGCGATGTTGATATAAACTCCTTCTTTTTTTAAGTGCCGATTGCATTTTGAAAACGAAATTTTGTCGACCGAAACAAATACAATGTCATAAACAGCCATGTGCGTTGCAAAATCTTTCTGAGTATAATCCAGCACAGCATCTGCTCCAAGTGATTTAACAAGATCTAAATTACCTGGACCGCAAACCCCTGTCACCTTTGCACCAAAATACTTAGCCAGTTGCACTGCGTATGTTCCTACACTTCCTGAAGCACCGTAGATCAAAACAGATTGTTCTTGCCTGATCCCTGCTTTGCGAAGAAAATGCAATGCAGTGCGTGCTCCGATAGGTAAGCTCGCTGCCTCCTCAAGTGATATCGTTTTTGGTTTCCTGGCAATTGCAGCATCTTCTTTCAGCGTAATATATTCCGCGTATGTACCAAATTTCTGAAGACTGGCTGCAAACACTTCATCTCCGGTTTTAAAAAGGCTTACGTTTCTCCCCACAGCTTCAACTGTACCAGCAAGTTCAACACCCAAAATATTTCGTTTAGGTTTCGTAATTCCAAGTACTAGCCGGGCCGGAATCCAAAGTGCTATCGGCACTTTAAAACTTCTGATCCTGATGTCAGCTGCTGAAACTGTGGTGGCGCTAATCTTTACCAGAATTTCGTCATCACCAGGACTTGGTTTTTGTACCTCCGCTATTTTTAAAACTGCCGGTGGTCCGTATGTTGTTGAAATAACCGCTTTCATTTTCGTGAGTGTTAATTATTAGTATTTTCTAGTTGATAATGTTCACTATTTAAATTGAAACCTTTGGCAATAAGCCGGGCAGCCAATATCATTTCATAAGATGCAATCGGTACTGCCATAATTATCACCGCAACTGAATTCAACTGGAGGACAGAGAATAATTCAAGAATAGCCGCGATA
>JAEUTM010000092.1 GCA_016788025.1 Bacteroidia bacterium | reverse complement strand
CGGGCCGTTTATATTTTTGGAGGCTTTGATTCCGATAACAAGCATAATGGAGCGGGTGTATCTTGTATGTGGCACAGTATTTTAAATGCTAAAGCTCGTGGGCTGGATATATTTGATTTTGAAGGGTCCATGAACATGAGTATTGAGCGTTACTTCCGGGAATTCGGTGGGGACTTAACTCCATATTATAGTGTAGAAAAAATCAAACCCTGGCTGAAAATGCCTTTAAAGTGGCTGGGTCATGCTCCTTTGTAAAGAATGAAAGCCCTGCTTAGAAATATTAAACGCAGTATGTTTCATCGGCTGAAACTTTACCCTATTTACAGGGTTATATCAGCCATCAATTCAAAATATCCGCTACAGGGTTCAGTGGCTCTTGAAGCTTTTGCCTATACAGGCGAGTTGCAAACAAGAGCCTTTAAAAAATATCCGTCTTACCTGGAAGCCTGGGAGATCAGTCAGGATTGTGAAACAGCTCTCAGGAAAAATCTTCCGGGCGCGGTGATAAAAATTGTAGACTCTATTGAAGAAGCCAAACACTGCGATAAAAAATTTAATTTTATTAATGTAGACACTCATCAGGGATTGTTTGGTCCTTACTGTGAAAATTTTGAGATCTTTCCTTTATTATTCAGAATGATGCAGGACGAGTGCACGGTAAATCTGAATGTAATGCCCGAAGCATCGGAACAATGGCGAAAAACCTATCCCGGACTTTTTAATAAGGAACATTTGGAACGAAGAGAAGCATTTTACAAAACCGGGGATCCTGAGCATGTTAGTCTTGAGCAAATGTTGGCAACATATGGGCGCATTGCAGCAGAGAAGGGATATAAAATTATCTGGCATTATTATCGCAGGAGAACATTAACATATTACCTCGTTTTACGCTTTAAAAAGGCATGAAAGCAATCATCTCTCACGATATAGATCATATTACCGTTTGGGAACATTTGTTCAGGGATACCATTATTCCCAAATACCTGGCCAGGATGCACATTGAATTATTTTCAAATAAGATTTCTTTGAGGGAATACACACTGCGCTGGTCGGATTTTTTTAAAAATAAATGGCAGAACATCGACGAGTTAATCACTTTTAATAATATCTGCGGAATCCATTCTTCTTTTTTTATTGCAGTTAATAAAGGCGTTGGACTTAACTATTCTAATACTTCGGCATTACTGTGGATAGAGCAGATGCAACGCCGGAATTGCGAGATCGGGATTCATGGTATTGAGTATGAGAACGCTGAAGAACTAAGAAAGGAATTTGATCTTTTTTGTAAACTCTCAAAGATTAAGGATCCTGGAATCCGGATGCATTATGTGAGAAATACCGAGAAAACCTATCAGTTGTTGGCTCAAACCGGCTACAAGTACGACAGCACAGAACATGCATTTAAAAATCCATACAAAATAGGTGAGATGTGGGAATTTCCCTTCCAGATCATGGACGGCTGGATCATTGAAAATTATAAAAGCTGGCAGTCCATCAACCTTGATAAAGCGAAAGAAGCAACAATACGATTAATTGATAAAGCTGACAAAGGAAATCTTAAATACCTGGGGATTGATTTTCACGACCGCTATTTTTCACATGCTTTTAAAACCTGGCTCGACTGGTATATGTGGCTTGTTGACTACCTTAAAACTAACAAAATTGCGGTTGTTAATTTTAACGAGGCGATCAAGGAAATGGAAGGTGGGTAAACAACTCTGTGTTTCTCTGTTCCTCAGTTTCCTCTGCGCCTTCGCTGAAGCTTTAGCGAAAGCGTTGTGTTGAATCAAGAACATTCAATCAATGAGTATCATCCCCTCTTTCTCTGCGTTGCTCTGTTTCTCTGTTGTCTCAGTGTTTAAGTAAAGGGGCGTCATTTCTTCTCAATCCATTTCACAATCTTCCTGTTATCCGGCTGTTTCCATGGAGCAAGCATTCCAATCAAATGGCCCTTCTCGTCTACCATGTACTTCTGGAAGTTCCATTTTACCCGTGTGTTCATCACTCCATTTTCTTTCTTTTGTGTGAGCCACTTGTAAATAGGATGAATGTTCTCCCCCTTAACACTAATTTTTTCCATCATTAGAAATGTAACGCCATAATTCCGTTCGCAGAAATTTTTTATCTCGCTGTTACTGCCCGGATCCTGCTGCGCGAAGTCATTACTTGGGAAACCAATGATCATAAAATTCCTGTCCTTGTATTTATCGAATAGTTCCTGCAGTTGTTTAAATTGTGGAGTAAGACCGCATTCGCTGGCTGTATTAACAATAAGAAGTTTTTTGCCTTTAAAGGAAGAAAAATCTATTATTTTGCCTTCAATGCTTTTGGCGCTGAATTGATGAATGCTGCTATTGGGTTGTCCTTTAAAAAGAACAGGAAGGCTTAAGTTTAAAATCATGAGTATTTTAAGTGTTAGTTGTTCCACGAATGTTTAAATTTAAACCAATTAAATGTAAAAAAGTTTATGAGTATCTGGAATGGCGATATTTCTCTTGAAATGCTGAATTCTATTAACACGGGAACACTGGGAGAGCATTTTGAGATCCGCTTTACCGAGTGTGGACCTGATTTTATGAAGGCAACGATGCCGGTAGGTCCTAAAACCAAACAGCCTTTTGGATTGCTACATGGAGGGGCTTCGGCGGCCCTGGCGGAGACAATAGGAAGCGTGGCCAGCTGGTGCGCCGTAAACCGAGAACTTTTTATAGGAGTGGGGGTAGAGATCAATGCTAACCATATTAAAGCGGTGACACAAGGCTTGGTTACTGCGGTCTGCAGTCCCATAAAGATCGGGGGTAAAATACATGTATGGGATATCCGGATTTCGGACGAAAGTGGGGAGTTGTGCTGTGTAAGTCGCTTTACATGCATGATTATTCCGAAGAAAAAGGGCTGATTTCCACTTAAAAAATTTAAACTTGGGATTTGAAAAATAAGCTTATTTTTACCCGGTTAAAAAAAAATCCAATGACATTAACACACAAACTATTCGTTCTTGGTTTTAGCTCTGTAATATTAGTTTCTTGCGGAGGAAATAAAGAACAGGAAGCAAGCACAGAAAGTGCTGATACAACTGCAACCGTGGTACAGGATACAACTCCTGTTACGGTTACCGATACCACTAAATTCAAATTTGATTTCGCAATCGCTAACATTCCTTCACCGGCCAGCACCTTGCAGGACATGGCTGCCTGGGGTGTAAGTTATGATAACAGCATTCTTAACGATCCTAAGAACAATTCAAAATATACAACAGAATTTCAGAAAAGTATAAACCTGGGCGTTTACAACATCGACATGGCTTATGCCATGGTAAATGAAAAAGGTCCGGATGTATTAACTTATATGAAAGACATTCTGATTCTTAGCGACGGCCTTGGACTTAGGGGGGCTGTAAGCACCATGGTTGGGAAACGTGCGGAATCAAACCTTAACAGTAAAGATAGTTTGTTTAAGATTCTTGATGAGATCTTTGTTAAGAGCGATACGTATCTGAGGACCAACGAACGTGTATACACTGCGGCTACTGTTTTTGCCGGTAGTTGGATTGAAAGTTTATACCTGAACTGTAAGATCAGCGAAGAAATGACTGACGCAGCTAATAAAGAAAAAGCATACAAACATCTCTGGGATCAACGTTTCCACCTGGGCAACCTGATTAGCTTGTTATCTGATTACAAAGACAAAAAAGAATGTGCGGAATTGATTAAGGACTTAACGCCTATTCACGATGAAATTAACGCGGTTAAACAACCAAAGGAAATGACAGACGAAAAGTTCAGGTCAATCTCTTCAAAGATTTACGCACTAAGAAGCAGAATCATCAAATAAGACATTCAATTGATTTTAAAAAAGGCGGAGAGATCCGCCTTTTTTAGTTTAGAGCCTTGTCTATTCCAATTCCAAACAAAGCAAAATCATATTTTATGGGATCAGCAGGATCCATTATTCTTAGCACTGAGGTAATTTCTTCAACCGCCTGCCAGTCGTTCTGCTTTCTTTGAAGTAAACCGAGTTTACGGCTAATGTTTCCGGTATGCACATCCAAAGGGAGGCACAATTGCGAGGCGGGGATTTTGTTCCAGATTCCAAAATCCACTTTTCGTTTGTCTTTTCTTACCATCCAGCGTAAATACATACACAACCGTTTTGCACTCGATTTCTGAGCAGGATTGGATATGTGTTTTTCGGAGCGAGGAAGGTGGGAGGTTTCCAGGAACAAGCTGCGGAATTTTATAAGATTGTCTTTTAAAGGAAAATTCTCATTTGAATGTAAACTACCAAAAGCTTCTTCAAGATCTTTGTGTTTTGTGTAAATGTGTTTTAAGGAACGTATAAAAAAGGTACAATCCCTGCCGTTGAATGTCCTATGAACAAAGGAGTCCAGCTTCTCAAGATCTCTTTTTGTATGATGGAGCACAAATTGAAAGGGTTCCTCGCCCATTAGTTCCATCAATTTGCCGGCATTATTTAAAATGGATTTTCTGTTTCCCCAGGAGATCGTTGCGGCTAAAAAACCTGAAATTTCTATGTCTTCCTTTTTACTGAAACGATGTGGTATACTTATTGGATCATTCTCAATAAAAGAGCGATTATTATATAAGTTGTGTTTTTCCTCAAGGAATTCTTTAATGGAGTCCAGGTCCTTAATTAGCATGGACTACAAAGTTAGCAAAGCTTGGAGAACAAAACAGCCATGCCATAAAATCAGCGGAGCATTTCTTTTTATTGTATAACTATTTTCTGCCGCGTCCTGGTATTAGAACTGCTAATGAAATAGATCCCTTTAACCAGATCCTCAATGTGTATTTTTTGTTCAATGTAAGCTTTCACTTCAATCTCCCTCACGATCTGGCCAAGCCGATTAGTGAGTTTTAAGGTCATATCTTTATTACTAATAATGTTGAACTCACCATTATTCGGATTAGGATACACAACTATCGAATTGTTGTTCTGATCAAACTCTTCTATTCCGCCTGGAAGATGGCAATGAATAATCTTAACGTAATACACCTTGTCAGCTACGCAGCCTTCTGCGCTGGTACCAGTCACAGTATAAGGATAAGTACCAATTTGATTGTGTACGATAGTTAGTGTATTACCTGCGAAGGCACCATTGTTCCAGGTGTAAGTTAAGGCGCCATTTGCAATCAATGTAAACTGTTCGCCTCTGCAGATAAATGTTTTGGAAGGAACTACCGAGATGGTTGGATTGTTATAAATTGTCACCGGCACAGTTGCACTTCCTACACAACTGACATTTCCATTTGTAACGGATTTGGCACTAATAGTATAGATCGTTGAAAGAGAAGGGGTGATCTGAATAGCCGGTCCGACAATGGGATTCAGGCCGCCAGGATACCAGGTATATGAGTTTGTGGATCCGCTTGCCGGGTTGATAACACTGGCATTTAAAGTAACTGTTTGCCCCGAACAAACAGAAGCATTACCTGTAACCGCTACCGTTGGAACATATATATGAACAGTCACACTTGCTGTAGAACTGCACCCCGTGGAATTTAGCGTTCCACTTACGACGTACTGCGTTAGAACTGTGGGATTTACCAAGGTGGTTGCTGTTGTAGCGCTATTTGTATTCGCATCCCATTGATAAAGATTTGCTCCATTGGCACTAAGCGTCGTCGAATTTCCCGAGCAATTAATAGTTCTTGATGCGTTTGCAACCAGGGGAGGACCTGCATTCACAATCACTGCTACCATTGCAGACGAACTACAGCCTGTAATGGTGCTGCTGCCTGAAACATTAACGGCGTAGGCGCCGGCTGTAGTAAACGTGTTACTTATAATGTTTTGACCTGTAATAGTTTGCGACGCAGGAATGGTGGTCCATGTATAGTTCACACCTCCGGAAGCGGTAAAACTAACAGGAGACCCGCTACAGACATTTGTTGAACTGGCGGCAATATTGATTGTTGGGGGAGTTTGAATGTATGATATGGTAATAGAACCGTTGCCTGGACTTGCACCGAGGCTGTGTACTACTGTAGAAGAACTCAATACAGCGTAATTGCTTCCACCGCCTCCGCCCGCGGCTATTCCACCGCCTCCGCCGTAATAACCGCCGCCTCCGCCACCGCCACCATTACTGCAGGTATTGGCGGCGCCCCCAAGTCCAAGACTTCCTGATTGAGCTGTACAGAAAGAACTCATAAACCCGCCGGCTCCGCCGGAAATGTTTCCGCCACCGGAACCTCCGTTTCCATTGCTGTTGGAATTATTCCCAAATCCGCTTCCGCCATTTGCGGTACCGCCTGCACCTCCACGTTCATAACCTGCGCTGGTATTTGTATAGGTGCCACCGCCGCCACCACCACCGGCAACAATTATTCGGTCGGATAATGTGTAGGGTGATATTCTGATGTCCGATGCACCACCACCACCTCCTCCTGCATAAAGTGATCCCTGCGATCCTCCTGCGCCACCCCCGTTATATCCTCCGGCTGCCCCAACACTTGGACTGGCATTTGCGCCCATGCCACCAACATAAAGATTAAGCACCTGACCCGGAGTTACTGAAATAACAGCAGCAATATGGCCCCCAAAACCACCAGGACCTACAGAGCTGTTTAAACCATTGCCTCCCCTGGCTCCGGCTATACTTACGCTAAGAGCATTAACGCATGGTGGAACAGTAAAAGTTTGTGGAGCTCCGGTATACGTGAAGGTGTTCGTGACCTGTGCCAGTGAGGCTATTGAAGCAATAGAAAGAAATAAGAAAGTAGGTGCTCTATGGTTAATAAAACGTCTTTGAATTTTTTTCATGAGGAGGATAAGCGTTTTTTTCATGATTTTTGGGTTTGACTAATAAATTTAGTGATTTTTGAAATAGAATTTCCATATACATAAACTAAAAACAAAATGCCCCGCACTATTAAGAGGACGAGGCATTTGAAAGAGAATATTCATCATTTGCTATTTCACAATTATTTTTTGTCGCGTTACGGCCTGGTTATCAGATCCAGTGATGAAATAAATTCCTTTGGTTAGTCCATCAATCTGAATTTTATATTCGTTGTAAGCGTTCGTTTCAAATTCCCTGACTACTTGTCCAAGTTCATTTACCAATGTTAACCTTAGGGGCTGTTCGGTAATTATATAAAAGTACCCATTGTTTGGGTTTGGATATAGATTAATACTGCTGTAAGATTGTCCCAATTCTTCCAGCCCCTGGCAACCATTGATCTTCAGGTAAAAAACTGTATCATTCCTGCAACCGTTAGCATCGATACCCGCAACCGTATAACCAACGGTGCCAACAGTGTTATGAGAAACCGTAATCAACGAACCGGTATAAGCACCGCCGTTCCAGGTGTAAGTATCGGCGCCATATGCAGTCAGGCCAACCGTTTCATTCCTGCATACATAACTTCTCGTTGGGCTAACGGTAAGTGTTGGGTTGTAGAAGATGCCCAGGGATGTCGTTTTGCTCTCGACGCAGGTCACAGTGCCCATAGTAGTTGATTTGGCGGAGAGCGTATAAACGGTCAGAACCGTTGGCGTAACCAGAACGCTGGGACCGTTACTGTTCGGATTTCCCGGAACGTTCCAGGTATAACTGTTTAACACACCACCGGCCGGATTATTCACGGAGCCGGTTAAGGTATATGCGGCACCAAAACATGTGTTTGTTGGATTGGTGATAGATACAGTTGGCGTGTAAATATTGACGGTTGCATTTGCCGATGCTGAACACTGTGTTGAGCTGAGTGTACCACTTACCACGTATACGATAGTTGACAGCGGATTTACCACGGTAGTGGCAGTATTGGCATTGTTAGCGTTTGCATCCCATTTATAAATACTTGCGCCTGCAACGTTGAGTGTCGTGGAACCACCAGAACAAATTAAGGTTCTGTTTGCACTGGCGGTTAATGTAGGCTGCGGGTTTACAAGGACGACCTTCACAGAAGTTGAGCTGCAGTTATATTGATTGTCGCCTGTTGCACTAAACGCATATGCACCAGTTGTAGGAAACGCTGGTGAAATAACGTCCTGGCCGGTAATAGTTGAAGTTGCAGGTACACTTGTCCAGGTGTAGTTCACACCCTGGCCACCTGACGCTGTTAAGGATACAGCAGAGCCAATACAAATATTGGTGGAAGTAGTTGCAATGTTAATTGTGGGATTCGGATTGGTAGAAATAGTAATCGCGGCAGTGTTTATACAGGTTCCATCGCTTGCTGCCACCGTGTAATCGGTGGTAGTGGGGGGAGAGACAACCGGGCTTATTGAGCTGCTGAAGGATGCCGTTGGCGCTGCGGAGCTATACCACTCGAAACCAATACCGCCAAACGCGGTTAAAGTGGTTGGTTTTGAAGCGCAAACCAGGGTTGAGGACGCTGCTACAAAAATGGGAGTGAGGGAGTTTACCTGGATTGTAATGGCTTTTGTGTCGAAACAGGTTGAACTGTTTTTAGTAACCGAGTACGTGGTAGTAGTGTTTGGTGTAACCTGAATAGTACTGCCGGATGTACTTAATGTTGTGCTGCCTGTGGTCCACGTGTATCCCCCTGTTGCTCCTGTAGCTGATAAGGTTGCCGATTTGCCGATGCATAAAATCACTGTACTGCTGGTTGGCGCAAGAGTTGGAGTCTGAACAACCTGAACACTGGTGTTGGCCGTAACCGTACACCCGAGTGCACTTGCTCCAACAACGATATAGGTATTGCTTACTGCGGGTTGGAAGCCGAGATTGTTTACAACTACTGGAGCTGACACTGCAGTGCTTATAGTGTAGGAACTTGAATTGCCGGTAACAGAAATTGTAGTGGTATTTCCTGAACAGATAGAACCAGTAAGGGCACTAATCCCAACAATGGGGTTAGGGTGAATTGAAACAGAAGTAATTGCTGAACTTGTTCCGCATGCATTTTCACCGGTAACTGTATAGTCTGACGCAACGGTTGGAATAAACGAAACCCCATTGCTGACACTATTCAGGCCAGCCCACGTGTATGTTACCGCGCCGTTCGCTGTGAGTGTTGCAGGTTTTCCCGGACAAACACCAGCTGCATTTGTTGCAGAATTTACAACAGTTAAAGATGGAACGGAGGGTACAGTGGTAATTGTTAAAGATGAAATGATATTGCAGGTTCCGTCTGTTGCGGTCAATGTATAAATTGTACCGGATGTCGGGGAATCCGTGAGTGTCGGGGTGTTAGCACCGTTACTCCAAGAATAACTTGTTGCAGCAAAGCTGGGAGAAATGCTCAAATTTATAGTGGTGCCGCTGCAAAGTGTATTACTTGTTGCTGACGAAATAATTGGAGCATACAAAATTTGGCGGTAGGTTAGAACAATAACGCCGTTGCCAGTGTTAGATCCCTGCGAACTTAACACATTTAAGGACCCTGCAACTACATAATTGCTGCCACCGCCACCGCCGGCAAAAACACCACCACCACCACCGTAGTAGCCCCCACCTCCACCGCCGCCGCCATTGTTGCAGGCATTTGATCCACCGCCCAGGCCTAAACTTCCTGAATAGGCTGTGCAAAAGGTAATATTAGCACCTCCACTGCCTCCCGCACTGGCAGTTCCTCCATATCCACCCTGACCACTATTGTTAGCATTAATAAAATATCCAGCTTCGCCTGTGTTGCCACCTCCATTTCCTCCACGTTCATAACCCGATATTGAACTGTATTTGGAACCGCCTCCGCCACCCCCGGCAACTGCGATTCTGTCTGCAAGAGTAAACGGCGACATGCGAATGTCTGAAGCACCTCCACCTCCGCCACCAGAATAAGTACTATTGTAATAAGAGCCTGCGCCACCTCCGTTATAGCCGCCTGTTCCGCCTGCTGTAGTTGATGCATTTCCACCAACGCCTCCCACGTTTAAGCTAAGTACCTGACCTGGACTTACGCTGATAACAGCAGTTAAGCTTCCACCTCCACCACCCGGGCCAACAGAGCTAACGATGCCATCGCCGCCCTGCGCTCCTGCCATGCTAACCGTTAGCGTGTTCACGCAGGATGGAACCGTGAACGATTGTGCGGTATTCGTATAAGTAAAGATTTGTGTTGTTTGTGCCAGTGTAAATTTTACTGAAAACAAAAAAAAGAAATAGGTGATGAATTTAACTGAAAAAGTGCTCGGCTTAGTTGTCGGTTCTTTTATCATGCTTTGGGCTATAAATGATGCGCTTTTTGGTTGTTAATGAATTATTTTAGTAGCAATCGCAAACGTTATATAGCAAAAATCGCTCCATACTTTTCAGCATGGAGCGATTTTAACAGATTTATTTCAGACTATTTTACAATTATTTTTTGTCGCGTTACAGCCTGGTTGTTTGATCCACTGATAAAATAGATTCCTTTGGCTAAATCGGCAATCTGCACTTTGTGCTCATTATAAGCGTTC
>JAEUTM010000069.1 GCA_016788025.1 Bacteroidia bacterium | reverse complement strand
AAAAATTTGAACTATTCCAATTGAACATGGCATTTAAAAAAGCTGTCAGGTAACCACTAGAGCCCACATTAGAAGTTAATGCAGTCAAAGAGCATGAACATCCTCCAGGATCCAAGACACCTGCCATAATTTGCCAGCGATCATCATATTTTACGCTGTTTGCGTTTATAACCTGTGTAGTAGATTTTATTTGTAGTTTTTGTACTCCACTAACAGTTACAATAGGGTTTTCAAGACAGGTGAAAACACCCATGTCGTTGTTTATTAGGTTTCTCCTTCCTGAGCGAATTATTTTAACCGTGCAATTTCCAGATGTAAGCGAACAAGGATTTCCATCTTGATCCCCCAGATAAACAACGTTACTCTGATTGCTGAGTACCCAACCTTTCTGTGCGTTACCTCCTGCTGTAATCAAAACTTCGTCACCCAGTCTCAGATAAGCGTCCGAATTGGTGATGTATACTTGACCGGCGCTGAACCATGGAGCCGCACCAAAACTAAGACCCGAATTTTTATAAGCAGAACCCATCAGATCATAGCCCCAGTGAGCCGGAAATTTCATATTGTAAACCGGATCATTAAAATTGTTGGTAGTTTTTGAAACCAGAACATTACCCGTTTCGGAATCGTAGGCAATATTTTCTGACGACACAATTGATTCATCAGTTTTCACTTCTGTACGTTCCAGGATACCGTAGTGATTTACAACCTTGGTTAACACTGCAGAGCGGAACCTGGACATTTCATACTGGTATTTTGGCCATACGGTTGGAACGATCACAGGAACTACAGAAACCATAAATGTCTGCAGGTTTACTTGTGAAGCCACTGCGTTTGTCTCGGTCTCAGCTTCTCTGAAGTCCGCTATAGCATCAAAATCTACGCCTATCACTACATCCTTAGCTCTACCATTCTTTTCAATTACTTTACAATTGTTGTTTAGTTCGTTGTAAGTATAGGAGCAGTCATCATACATACCACGCTGTGCGGGAGTCTGATATCCATCGTTTGTTTTATAGAAATACTTTACATATCGCTCCGGAGAATTGTCCGGTTTTGTTTCAGAAAAATCCATTTCAGACTTAGGTTTACCATGCATATCATTGGTAACAACCACATATCCTTGCGAAGCATACACCATATCCGTCTGGTATATCTTTACGATAGACCTTAATGGACTTCTATATTGTTTCGGCATTATTGGTGTATGACGTGTAATGGTGGGATAATCCTTCGCGGTGTAAAACTCATAGATTTTATACCCATTTTTTGATACTGTGGAAGCATTTGCAGCGGAGGTAGGCAATTTGTTTTTCACTTTTACGCGAGAATAACAAATGTTAGGAGCAGGATAAAATGATTCTCCGAATGGTCCTTCAATATAATACCTGTCATCCGGAGCCATCACAGCCCAGCGGTTTTTACCCAGATAGAATGGTTGCTTCATGGAATTTTCTTCGCAGCCAACCATTGGTTCGTAACTCGCTACACCCGAACTGATAATGCGGCCATTGTCGGTAGTTTCATAAGTATATTCCTGTTCGTAAATGGTATTGTCCTGACCTGAAGTAGAAGCATTTGTCATTTCATTCCACTTATCATTGATGGCAATGCTCTTTACCCTACTTCCTCCTCCCAATCTTTTGCCATCAGGATTATACAAACGGATCATTGATTTTCCCGGAACAAAATCAGAACAATAACCCATATCCGCCAATGCCTTGTTCGGATTTTTAAAACCGGTGATCATTGTTTTTAAAGAGCTAGTCGCAGCTTGTGCAAGTTGTTTTAATGCCTCTTCTACGTCTTCCGGAGGACTGTAATTAGCTCCCCATATAACATTTCCATGATTCAATCGTGCATATTGCATAGCTGTCATTGCTATGGGATTTGTATACGGACCAGTAGAAGCTTTATTTTTTAAGGTCACTTCTTTTAACCGCACCCAGGCTTTGCCCGTTGGATTTCCACTGGCATCGAGAATCACGCCACCCGTGCCTTTACCATTCGTCATGTAAACATCGGCATAACCGGATACGTATTCGTAAAAATTTGGCGTAGAGGCATTGCCATCAGTAAGGCTTACAAGGAACCGAAAAGCGAGCATTTTATTTCCTTCGCTGATGTCTTTAAGATAATATTTTATGAAATCGGCGTTATTGGTAATAGACGTATTATTAATATCAACAATCAGATAATTATTGTATGTTCCGGTATTGGGATATAATGTTGTGAGTCCTGGTAAATTAGCATATGTCGGCTGACCTCCCGTGACACCAATCACCTTAAACATTTGCCCTGCTGGGATATTCTGAACAAAAGCGTAGTCATCCGATTCATAGTTTATGGTTATTTCGGCTCCGGAGGGGAGATTAATCTTTCGGATCGACCATACACTGGAATATATGTCTGCATTTGTTTTATTCTGCTCTACATAAGGAAACTCAGGGTTGGTAGCAGCTGCTCCGTAAGCGTAATCAATCGGTCCCGAAACCGGCTTATAATTTCCCCAACGGTCGTATGCTTTAGGATGATAGTTTGGATTACCAGCAGTATTTATATTATCGTAGGTAAACTGATATTTATTAAAGACCGCCCTACTCGATTTACCATAAGTGAAATACACTTTTTTCAAAGTAAGTTTACCACCGCCGTTCACAGAATTTGGGATACCACTGCACAAATCGTAGCTATATTCAAAATGTACTACTTTTACAGGGATAGCGACAGGACCTCCGGACTGCAGACTTGCGATATACTCTTTTTTTGAATAAAGATAAATTTTATCGATACGTTTGCTTTTTACTCCACCACTCACTGTTCCACCTTCCCCTACTACTCCAACCGCATCATCCCGGTCTGACAGCACAAATTTTGCGACGTAGTTACGTGTCTCAATTTCGTCCAGGTACCAGGTTTCTTTTTTACCATACATGTAGTTCGCCATGTTATCCTGGTTGTTGGTTTTCGAGTTTTCATTAAAGTTGGCCGAATACGGAGTAGAGCTAACAGGCATTCTCCATTCATAGTCCCCATTACTACCGGTCACTTTCGTGTAGTGAAATTTCGTATATGTGCCCATATCCGGATCATCAGGGCCATTTCCGTTCAGGTCGGAATAATCAGGAGAAACAACAGCAGTTAGTAGATATGAGTAAGCATAAGCGGGAGTTTCCGTTGAACTATAGTAATAATCAATTCCTTTCTCGTTTCCAAGACTGGCATCAATGGAAGAGTAACTTACAAAACCTGACGAGGAGTTAGCAGTTGCAGGCGAAATGTTAAAGCTACATTCCTTAGTGAGAGTATTGTATGCAGGCAATCCGTAGTAATAACGCATTCCGTCTGGGCCCACTGCACTGATCTCAGCAATGTGATGTCCTGGCGCAGTATTATAACGCTTCATCAATGAAGTAGGACTGGTAAGACTTCCAACACCGGTGCCGTTATACAATTCTTTTTGAAGTCCGGATGTAACCGCATCTTCGTTTGTAAGTACGTTCAGGTACTGATTTCTCTTTACACGTTTGCTTACTTTGTTTGCCCCGGTAGTAAGGTTTACAGTATTTGGATCGTAGTTATATTGTTCCAGTTCTGCTCTGGACGAGATGTTCGGCAAATTAGAATTTACATTGCTCGACGTATTGCTCCAACCTTGTTGAATTCTTATTCCGTATGCTTCGTCTCCTTTCAAATCAGTATACAAGGACATGTTTTCAGGATTGTAGTTCATCTCTCCAACCCGCTTAAAATAGTAAGGTTCGTATTCATTATCAGACGTACCTTTTTCGAACTGAAAATACCTTAATGCATTGTTATCATTGTCCCATCGTCCGGAGGTTGAATTTACTGTTACTATATCGAAATCTATTCCACCCTTCAGCAAGTTGCCCCCGGAAAGGTCTGCACCAAGGGAGTAACTATCAGACTGAGAAGTTGTCTCCACATCGTAAACATGCCCCACATCTCCTCTGAATGGCCTGAACGCACCTCCAATGCCGTGACCACTAATATTAAATACATCATAAGTAAAATTAGTTAGCGGCAAATTTTTTGTAGTCCTGCTGTAGGAAGCGTCTTTTTCACGGTTAAAATCGAGCATTGCAGCTCGGTTGTTCATCGCGAAATCAGAATACATATATCCGTAAGATTCTACGTCTTTGGAATTATCCAATAAGCTCTGCGAAGAGTAATGTCCGCCGATGCTGGCGTTCAGGTCATTTCCGAACAACTGAAGGCCAAATTTTACAGTGAGTAAGGCACTGTTGTTCACCATTGACCAGTTCATCATAGGAGAATACGACTGTAAACCGAAGTTAACACAGCCCTTTCCGCTGCCGCCCTGTTCTTTTTCACCCCATTTTGCTTCTTCAGGCATCGGATTACTCGGCATATCATCTGGGGCCGGTGGACTGTTGGTTTTTTCAACAGTCCGGGAATACGACGTACCAAATGTTATTTGTTTTAACCCGGCCCTCGTGTTAAATGTCCCACCGATGCTTCCACCAGCAGTTGTTTTAACCGTTTCATCCGAACTTGTCTTTTTCGCGTTTGTGTAACTGTAGCTCAGTCCAGGCGTGATATCTAATCCGCTAGCCGCATCGGCATTCAAACCAAGATTCATGTTCAAGCCACTTTTGGCACCAACGCCGGCAGAGATACCCATAGCCACTGAATATTGAACACCGAAACCATTATAGTTATTATAATTGACGCCGATCCCAACCGTTGGTTTCACCGGAAATTTTTTTCCACCTTTTGAACCCGAAGATTTGTCGCTATTCTTTCCGAACAACTCAAAATCCACACTCACGTTTAAACCATAAGTTCTATTTGGCTTTGTTTTCATTTCCTTATGAATAGACTCCCCTTTAAAATCGTCAGGAAGACCTCTCATAGCTCTATTGACAGCCCCAACATTGAGATTCCAGCCAAGCCCCACCCAGGATGCTTCCTGGTCCGTGGAGATTCCTGAAGCATAAGCCAGATTCAGAGGATATCCTTCTATATCCATCAATGGGATGTTGTATTTGAAATCACCCGTAGAAATGTCAACCATTTCATTTGTAGAAATGGGTTCAAAGCCTTGTACTTCGGGTTGAGACGGTCCACTGGTTAGGGCCATTGCCGCGGTAGGAAAAATTATTTCGTTCAACATTACCAGTAACAAGGTAAAACTCACAGATCTGCGAACAGGATTTTTTAGCAAAAACAATGTCATAATTTTTAAGGCGCTTAAGTGTTTATTTTATTGTCAAGAGCAATGTTTACCTTTCCACAATTGAGGTAAGGATTGTCGTATTCAAGAATCATATCACCGGCATGACGACATCTGAATCCTATAATAAAGCGATTGGACGAGATGATGTGGTTTAGCTGTTCTTGGAAAAAAATCGAGCAAGGAATTTCGCCGCCCTTCGCATTTGTGAGTTTTATGTCGCGCTGCATGTCAAACAAGTAATATTTATTTTTCTTTTCGTAGTCTGAAGATTTTCCAAGAATATCATACTCAGAAATACTTCCGTCAAAGCCCTTAATGTCGATCTCAAACACATAGCATAAGAATTCGTCGTACTCTTTTAATACGGTCTCCCGCGTATCATTCGATAACGTATCACCGTAGTTGATGATGAACATTTTTTCTGATGAAATTGGTTTCAAACTGAAAGTGAATTCCCCGATTTCTTTCTGGCTGACGTTACCTACGAATTCCTTCTCATTACTCCTTTCTCCGGCTAAACGAAGCGAGCAAAAACTTCCCACTAGTACTAAACCCAGTAGAATTAAAACACCAGCTATTTTAATGATTCTTACCATTGTATTTTTTATTTACATATTCAATCATTGCAGTTGTAGCGTCGTTAGATTCCTTTGCATACATGATAGAACCTTGTCCAGAAGCTCCTAACACATAATCGTAGTTGTTTTCTTTTCCGAAATCAGCCATATACTGATTCAGCTGTTTCCAGATCTGCTCGTTATATTCGTCGTATAATCGCTGGTTTTCTTTGTTAACCTGCTCTTCTTTTAAGAGATACACTTTTCTCAATTCATTGAGTCGTTCATTTTCGCTCTTTGTAGATGTGCTTTTCAAAGCAATTTCTTGGATGTTTAATTTTAAACTGTCGAGAAATGTCTGGCGTGCAATTTGTACTCTCTTGTATTTACCTTCAAGTTCTTTCTTGAGCTTAAATCCGTCGAACACTTTTGCAGTTGTAACGTATCCGATTTTTTTTTCTGATTTACTGTAAGCAAAACAGAAGAACACTGACAGAGCTATACATATAAATAGTACAGCGGTTTTTATTCCTTTTTTCATAGTTAGTTTACTTTAAAACGTGTTTGCCAAACTTCTTTTTTTTGATTGTAGACATATAGCTTATAGAATCCCTGTGAAAGGGAAGCGACATTAAGAGAGAAACGATTGTCACCTATTGTTTCCACAAGAGACGGCGTTGTTGAAACTTGTGTTCCCGCGTCGTTGTAAATTCTATAATCTAAATTGGTCCCTGAAGGAGCGTAGTACTCCTCATCGAACTTAAAATAAAGAGTGTTTGTGCTACCATTGTTTACCGAGTTATAATAACCCGCATCTAGTTCCTTCTTAAGGATTCCGTAGAACTTATTGGTGGCAATGGACATTGCATTATAAACCATTGCATTGTCTGTTTTCTGACAACCTGCCGCGTCTGTAACTGTCACCATATAGTTTGTTGTAGCCGATGGATTCACATCGGGATTTTGGGAAGAAGCATTTGTAGAATTTACAAAGCCTATGTTAGGTGTCCAGGCATATGTGTAAGGACTTGTACCTCCTGAGATAACAACGGGACTGGCTCCCAATGTCGCGTAGTTTGGATTTCCGCTAATTATTGCGTCACTCCCTGCATTAACTTGCATTGGCATGGAAACAATAATGTTCATAGGCGGTGATGACATATTAAAGTTGCAGGTTCCGAAAGGTTGTCCCTTTAAAGTGCCTGACACATTAAGTACCCCTCCTGGATAAGTCATATTCGTGATTTGAAAAACAGTCATTGCCGTTGTATAACTCGGTCCGCCTGAAGAATAACTCCAATTGAGAGACTGGATTTGGTTAGGTGATGAAAACGTAATTGTAACATTGTCGCCTACACAATACACTGTTTTGTTTGGCGAAAACGTTAAGTTTGCAGCTTTTGTAGGCGGACATTGCGCGTCTATCTTAAAAAAGAGAAGGCCGAGCATAACAATAACTAATAGAAATTTAGCTTTATTCATGAATCACTAGCTGTTATAAATATTAAAAACGACATCGCCGCAAAAGTTCTTCCGGTTCAACACATCCCAAAAGTAAACACAAGAAAAGGGTAAGAGACAACTCCGAAAATTTTACGAAAACCAATAGTAACAGCGAACTAAAAACAGTAAATTTAAAATGACTGTAAATCAATTAGATATTTTCCCACATAGCGAAAAACCCATGTACTTACCACGCAGTCTCTATGTAAACACCTAATTGATTTTCGGGTAATTAATATGCGCCCCGTAACAAGAACAATAGCTACATTGCACAAATCATTTTTTAATATGAACTATAAAAAGGCTCGGTATTTGTCCAATCTCTCAATGAGATCACCCACTTGT
>JAEUTM010000050.1 GCA_016788025.1 Bacteroidia bacterium | reverse complement strand
CTGCTTCATAACCCAATTCCACTTTAGAAATGTTAGATTCATTTACGTTGGCAAGCACCCAAACTTCGTTAATCTGGGCAATTGTAAAAACTTCTTCAGCCCTGTCGCTCCGTAGTTCTTCATTCTGCGTAATGTCTTTTTTAATGATGAAGCCGCTCATTGGAGCAGTAATACGATATTCTGAGCCTTCTTTCAGGTGATAGATAGAATACACTTCGCTGATCCTGTTTAATTCGGCCTTGCTTTTCTCCAGTTCTTTTTCTGCTGCAAGAACGTCTTTTTCCGAATTCAACTTACCGGCGAAAAGGTCCCTGGCAACCTGTAGATTTTTTTCGGCAATCGCAACATTTGAACGCGCATCCAGTAATTGTCTCTGGAAGTCGGCCACTTCGCTGCTTCGTACAATAGCAAGAAGCTGCCCTTCTTTAACATAGTCGCCCAGTTCAATATCTACTTTTGCCACAATTCCCCCGGTAACGGGATACACATGAGCCATTTTATTATTATCGGCTTCCACTTTGCCGAAGAACTTCAGCTGGCTTTTTACATCTTCCATTCTGACTTTGGTAAACTCGCAGCGTCTGAACATTGTATCAGATAAAACAAAAGACGTGTTTTCTTCTTTCTCCGGTTTTTGTTTGCAGGCGCTAAACGCTGAAAGCATTATCGGTATTGATATAATTAGTTGTTTGAGATTCATGATCATTAATAAATTTTTGTAGCTGTGACGTAATTAACAAGGTTGCCTGATTGTACAAGTTGTTTTTTTATACTCTCAAAATCGGCGAGTGATTCGTTGTAGGATTCAACAAAGTCAACAAACTCGAGAATAGAAATATTCCGAAGGTGAAAATTGTCGTTAACTCCTTTATTTACTTCTGTAAACTCTTCATTATACAGTTCTTTTACTTTGTTGTATTCATTGATGCTTCGCTGCATGTTTGCCCAGGCTTGTTGTACATCGAGCTCTACTTCCAGCTTTTTTTCCTGCAGATAAGTGTCCAGCGCTTTTTTGTCGAATTCGGCGGCTTTTATGTTTCCACGATTTGTATTCAGAATAGGAATTGGCAGGCTTATGCCGGCGTTTACCTGGTTGTGAAACGCCCCACCTCTTTGATCATAACTTCCGTTAAGTTGTATGTCAGGAATTCTTTGTTTTTTTTCACGCTTGAGATTCAGTTCGGCCAGAATGGCACTTTGATCCGCGATCTGTAGATCCGGTCTGTTGCTTAACGCCAGCGCCTGAAGCTCAGCAATGGCCTTCAGTTCGGTGTATTTACGGAGACCGTCGTCCGGAATAACAGGAATTATATCCTGGTTGGTTTGCAGTAAAAGTTTTAACTGTTTTTGATCTTCATTGTTCTGGGTGGCCAGGTCGGATTTGTAACTATTTATTTTAAGGTAAACAGATTTTAGGCGAATAAGATCTTTTAGGGGAAGATTTCCTTTATCGGTTTGAATTTTATAGGAAGCAATGATTGTATCAAGAATGAGCAACTGCTTCTGATAATTGTTCATTACAACCAGCGCGCTGCCAATGTTATAAAATCGTTGGTGTAATTCAGATTTAAGGGATCTCAACAGTTCAGCGAATTCTGCTTCCGCCAGTGCAGTATTTTGTTTGGCAATTTCAATTTCAACCCGTCGTTTTCCGCCAAGCAGTATCAGCTGTTGCACCTGGAACGATTTTTGGCCGGTTGAATCCACGTGAAATATTTTTTTATTCTGAGGATCATAAACATTAAAATCTGCTGTAAATATAGGATTAGGGTAAGCCTTTGCTTGTATGGTGAGAGCTTGTTTTGCACCGATATTATATTGTTCGGCTAAAAGCAAAAGATTATTTTTTAAAAACCGTTCTTCGCAGCTTTCGAGTGTCAGAGTTTGTGTTTCCTGTGCAAAACAAAGCCGGGAAAAGAACAAACAGATAAGAAAGCAGAACTTGCCTTTTCGTGTCATTTGAGGTCTGTTATTAATTTTGTTTGTGCTCGTCTGAATAATTGCAAAGATAAACTAGCGGCTTGCCGCAGCCTTTTCTAAGCAGTTAGAAGTCGATTAATTTTTGAGCGGATGTTTGAATCCGAAATTCTCCAATGTTATTGCGGGGTTTGGAGGATGTTATTTTTTGTTATCTCAGGATATTTTAATTCTGAGTTTGATCTAAAATTATAAACGAACTTGTTTTATTTTTTAAATAAAAATCTGATACTGAACGATCACGCAGCTTTTACGCGAACCAGCTTTCACATCACCAGAGGTGCCAAAATAGAATGTAGGCCGGTTTTGATAATCCAGGGATATTTTAGTCTTGTGCCCGTTTAGCAACCAGTTTATTCCAATATTAAAAACGGTCATGTTTTTACTTTGCAGCGCCTGGTAGTCTGCATATTGAACAGAAGCGTAAGGCATTAACCGGCCTTTTTCGCCCTCGGTTTTTTTCATTAAAAATCCAAATTGTGCATATACTACCTGACCAGTTCCAAACATCGGAAATGAGTTGCCAAAGGCGTTGCCCGACAAAAGATTTGTTGCGTTTGACCCGGTTGATGGATTCATCAACCCATTGTATCTTAAATAACCTGGCCCATAGTTGGTATTATAATATCCTGCAAAGGCGTTCAAAGCCGTTCCCTTTTCTTTGTCCAAAGGCAGATCTAAAAAAGTTTCAACGCTGAAATGAAGCATATCGGCGAAAGAAGTGTCGGTATAATTACTTCCTGGTCCTGGGCTCAGGTACCATGTTGCCGATTTTTGATAAACACCGCCAATTGCGATGTTCCATACTTTTTTAGTTCCCAGGTAAGTGCCTGCCATATAGGGAGTGGTGTGCGGCTCGTTGTCAAAAAAATTCCAGGCAATATAAGTTCCATATTGTTTGTTGATTCCCGGATTGTTTTTTTGCGGTGCAGCAGCAACATTTACAAAATTGGCATTTCTGCTGATGCCGGGAGTTGCCGCGCCATTGGAGTTAACAGGAAACGGATCGGATACATAAAGCCGGTAATCTAATTTTCCTAGTTGGCCTCTTGCATACACTGCAAGTCTCCGGTCAAACTGATCAATTTGGTCTACAGAATATTGCAGGAACACCGGCACATCAAGGGTCATAATACTTGACACTGATGGCTGCGAAAA
>JAEUTM010000029.1 GCA_016788025.1 Bacteroidia bacterium | reverse complement strand
AATTTTGGTGAGATGATCCGGAGTTTAAAAAAATCTTAACGCATTAATTTAAATGTTCTTTCCTGCGCCTCACCCTTCACTTTTAAGAGATAAATTCCTTCGCTGCCCAGCGCTATGGGATAAACAGTACGGTTTACATTTTCAAGGGCTTCATTTTTTAATAAAGAACCTTTGATGTCATACAAGCTAATCTGAAGATTTTCAGACTGATTGAAGGCGAAACGCAATTCATAATGCCCCTGGGATATCGTACATAATTTTACTGCATCATTGTTTTGAAGTTCAGACATTCCAGTTACGTCATCAATCACCGCTATCTCAACACTAGCAGTGTCCGTGCAATGGTCGGCGCTTTGTGTAACAAGACTCACAGTATAAATACCAGCTGACTTAAATGAATGGCTTGGGCTCGGCACATACCAGCTGCCACTGTTATCGCCAAAATTCCAGATGCTGAACTGGGCGTTTGAGGAAGTGTTTGTGAAATGGATCTCTTCCGTTTTTGAAAGTGAAGTTTGAATTGTAGTCGTTGAAAAAGAAGCGAAAGAGGTCAATACTGGATTTACTGTGAACGTGGTTGTAAACGATTCACACTGACCTGTTACCTCAACAAAGACTTGATAAACCCCGGCGAAAAGCCCACTTATAGAATCAAGCCCGGTTTTATTAGAACAAGACTTTATGGTGACTGAATCTTTTTTCCAGGTGTAAGAACATTCGCCTGTAGCGTTAACAGAGATCTTCATGCCTCCAAAAGGAGAAGTACAGGTAGGTTGGGTAGCCTGCGTCAGAACATTTAACTGACCAGAGGAAACGTTAAGATTAAAACGGGCTATTGAAGTTGTATCATAAATCGTACACGTGTAACTGTTGTTCCTGATATCCGTGCTGATCCCGGTGAAACGATCGTATAATCGCACACATACATTTAAAGGAAAATCTGTGAATTCGGATGAAAAAGTAAATGTAGCGGTAGTTGGGCTGATTGCTTTAACCGGAATACTAAGGTTTACAGGTAAAGCGGGCAATCCGCTAATGGCTGTGAGAACAGAGTCGCTAAGACTGGCAATATAGGGATGGTTGCCATACAATAACTTATAAGCATCCATATCAGATTGGAAAGAAGTAGTTCCTCCCGTTTCGAAATAAAAAACAGTTTCATCGTTTGAGCCTGTGCCATCCATAAAGAGACGAATCAATGGTTTTGTACCCGTTTGTGCGAAAATGCCTGTGCTTATAATCAGCACTAGGGATGTAAGCGCTTTTTTCAGAGTGTAAGTGTTTGCTTTCATGGATGGTTAGATTTACAACACAAAACTACTGTGGGCACAAAGGCTTAATTTCCCCAAAAAGAAACAAATCTTACATGAGAAAGAATAGGGGTTACAAAAAGCGGGAGATCGGGGGATCAAAAACAAAAAACCCCGGCGTTGCGGCCGGGGTGATTATAAAAGGAAGATAATATTAGTATCTGTAGTGTTCTGGTTTGTAAGGACCTTCAACTTTAACACCAATATAATCAGCTTGTTCTTTGTTTAGCACGTCAAGTTCCACGCCGATCTTAGCAAGGTGCAAGCGAGCTACTTTCTCATCCAGATGTTTAGGAAGCGTGTAAACCTTTTTCTCGTAGGCACCGCTGTTTGTCCATAACTCCAACTGAGCCAAAGTTTGGTTTGTGAACGAGTTACTCATAACAAAGCTAGGGTGTCCGGTAGCACAACCCAGGTTAACCAGACGACCTTCTGCAAGAACGATAACGTCTTTTCCTTTGATTGTGTATTTATCAACCTGCGGTTTGATAACATCTTTAGTTGAACCATAGTTTTTGTTTAACCAGGCCATGTCGATTTCAGTATCAAAGTGGCCAATGTTACATACTATGGCATTGTGTTTCATTTTTTCGAAATGACGACCCACAACGATGTCTTTATTACCAGTAGTTGTAACAATGATGTCAGCAATGCCAACAACATTGTCCATTTTCTGAACCTGGTAACCATCCATAGCCGCCTGTAAAGCACAAATAGGGTCGATTTCTGTTACAATAACGCGAACACCTTGCGATGAAAGAGATTGTGCGGAACCTTTACCTACGTCGCCATAACCAGCAACTACAGCTACCTTGCCGGCAAGCATGATGTCTGTTGCACGACGGATTGCATCTACTAATGACTCGCGGCATCCGTATTTGTTGTCGAATTTAGATTTAGTAACGGAATCATTAACATTGATAGCAGGTAACATTAAAGTTCCCTTAGCCATACGCTCGTATAAGCGGTGAACGCCAGTAGTTGTTTCTTCAGAAAGACCTTTGATGCCAGCTGCCAGTTCAGGATATTTATCAAACACCATGTTTGTAAGATCACCACCGTCGTCAAGAATCATATTCAGTGGTTTACGGTCTTCGCCGAACCAAAGCGTTTGTTCAATGCACCAGTCAAATTCTTCAGCGGTCATACCTTTCCAGGCATATACGCTGATACCAGCAGCAGCAATAGCAGCCGCAGCATGATCTTGTGTAGAGAAAATATTACATGAGCTCCAGGTTACTTCAGCACCCAGCTCAACCAATGTTTCGATTAAGACCGCCGTTTGAATAGTCATGTGAAGACACCCTGCAATACGAGCACCTTTTAATGGTTTTGAAGCTCCGTATTCTTTACGAAGAGCCATTAATCCTGGCATTTCGTCTTCCGCTAATTTAATTTCTTTGCGACCCCACTCTGCTAAAGCGATGTCTTTTACTTTGTACTTTTCGTACTTTGTAGCTGTTACCGACATATTATGTTTTGTTATTTATTTTAATTTTTTAAGGATTACAAAGATAAGTCATAAGTTTGTAATCCTCAACTAATTGTTTGTGATAGAGATCCGCGAGATAAACCCCGATGTCACCATAGGAATTTTAGACCTTAAGGTTTATGCGGAACGGCAGAATCTGGCAGTGAAGCGTGATATCGAACGTGCCGGAACCCGGGAACTGTTAAAAAACCTCCTTGGCACGCCCGATTTTGAACTTTGCTATACCCCTGAAAATAAGCCATATCTCAAAAATTTATCCCTTCATATCTCCATATCTCACTCGCATGAAAAACTGGTTGTTATTTGCAACAAAAAAGCTAACACAGGGATAGACATTGAATTGTTAAGGGATAAAGTGAGGAATATACAACATAAGTACTTAAGCGAAAGGGAGATTCGTTTCGCGGCAAATGATCCGGATCGCCTCGTTACTCTTTGGGCAGCTAAAGAAGCCCTATATAAAGTCTATGGATTAAAAGAAGTAGAGTTTATAAAAAATCTTTTTATCGAAGAATATTCGGGCGCAGAAATAAATGGGCGGATCGAAATAAAGAACATTAACAAGTCCTATAAACTCATACATGAGAAGATAGACGATTATAAAATGGTTTACGTACTGCATGAAATTCACTAAACTGGTTAAACACCTTAAAAAGCATAAAAAACCACTATTAGCTGTGCTGGTAGATCCGGATAAATTTAATCCCGAATTGGTGAGACTTGCAAACCAGAACGAAGTAAACTGTTTTTTAGTGGGTGGCAGCGAATTAAAGAAAGGAAGCGTGGACAAAACGGTTTCTGCAATCAAGGAGAACTCTAAAATTCCTGTGGTGTTGTTCCCCGGAGATGAAACGCAGCTTACGAAAAAGGCTGACGGGTTACTATTACTAAGTCTCTTATCGGGAAGGAATCCGGAATACTTGATAGAAAAACACATTAGTGCAGCCCCGCTGATAAAACGCATGGGTCTACCCTACCTGTCTACAGCATATTTACTGATAGAGGGTGGTAAAACCTCAACAACCCAAAAGGTCACTAAAACAAAACCCTTGAGTTTAAAAAATACGGAATACATTGTAAACACCGCCATTGCCGCGGAGCAACTGGGATTTAATGCTCTTTACCTTGAGGCCGGCAGCGGAGCGAAAACCTCCGTACCCCTGGGTTTGATTAAACGTATCAAACAACAGGTTAATATTCCTGTTATTGTGGGTGGGGGTATTAACAGCGCCGTAAAAGTAAAAACGCTTCTACGATCGGGGGCAGATATGCTTGTAGTTGGAAATGCCCTGGAAAAAAATGTATATTTATTGACGGAGCTAAGCGCGTGTTTCAGGAAGATTTAACTACCAAATGAAGTTAATTGTTATTACCCCCTCAAAAGATGTGGATGACGAGACTACTCTTGTCACCAAGATGTTTGAAAGCGGACTTAGTACACTTCATCTGAGAAAGCCGAAACACTCTACGAATCAAATGGCTGCATACATACGTGAAATCCCTGCTCACTTCCACAACCGAATCATTATCCATTCTCACCACGACCTTGCCTATAAGTTCGATCTTAAAGGAATTCACCTCAGTAAAATCCATCTCTCCAAAAAATGGAAGTATTGGTTTGTAAGGCTACGTTTAAAAATGCGCTTTGGAAAAACGTCCAAGAGCCGCTCATATTCAAGGCTCCAGCAGGTTTACAACACAGAGGAACACGACTATAATTATTATTTTCTCGGCACAATGTTTAATAATATGACCGGGGAACTATATAGCGGATTTTATGAAGATGGAGTTATCGCTGCAAACAAAAACAGTAAAAAAAATCTCATCGCAAGGGGAGGAACCAGACCCGATACGATACAGATGGCCAAAAAACTTGGATTTTATGGTATAGCATTTAACTCTTATTTATGGGATGCAGAGTCGCCGTACGATAATTTCCTGAAAATACTTGCGGAATTTAAAAAGATCAATCTCGAGTTCGAATAATGTCCCTGCTCAGTATTATTGCATTAATTTTTGGTGTTCTGGGCGTTTGGCTGACGATCAAAGAGACTATCTGGTGCTGGCCGGCCGCGCTCATTGCAGTTGTTGCTTCCATAGCAGAATTTTACAGTGAAAGACTGTATGGCGATATGAGTCTGCAGGTGTTTTATTTTTTTGCAGGAATTTATGGCTGGTATTTCTGGAAGAGGAAATCGGCTAATTCAAACATTGTTTCAGCATCCGATTCTATTATTGATTTTGATAAAGAGACCGGATTTCGCGTTAAAAATCTCGATAAAAAACAACTTCCGGCCCTTATTATTGCTACGGCAATACAAGCTGTTGTTTATTATTATTTACTTGTGTACTTCGGCGGAGATAAACCAGTGCTCGATTCAATTCTCACAGCATGTAGTTTAACTGTAACTTATATGATGACGAAAAAATGGGTAGAGAATTGGTTCGCATGGGTCGTAATTGATATGACCTATGTTTTACTTTACTTAATAAAGGATATGTGGTTATTTGCTATCCTCAATTTTTTTATGGCAGGAGTTGCCTTTTATGGTTGGTTGAAATGGCGCAAAATAGCATCTTTAAAATAGCGGTAGTTGGAGCTGAAAGCACTGGCAAAACATGGCTTTGCGAGGAACTGGCCAAACATTATCAAACAGCCTGGGTGCCCGAATACGCCCGCGAGTATTTTAATGACTCCGATATTTATAACTACACGCTTGAGGATCTGGAAACCATAGCCAGAAGGCAGATTCAATTAGAACAGGAAGCTCTTAAAGATGCCAGGAAATTTCTTTTTTGTGACACAACTCTGGTGACTTTAAAAATCTGGGCGGAACTTGAATTTAAAACCGTGCCAGCTTTTATTGCCAGGAATTTGAGTTTGCAGCAATACAATTATTATTTTATAACAAGCAATGAGATTCCATGGGAGTCTGACCCTCTGAGGCAGAATAAACACGGCCGTGATTTACTTTTTCAAATGAATAAAAAAGAAATAATCCAAAGTAAAATCCCTTATTCAGTTATATCAGGCCGCGAAGAGCAACGATTAAGAAACGCCATAAAAATTCTTAACAATGCGTTTTAAGGTTGTTCCGTTT
>JAEUTM010000023.1 GCA_016788025.1 Bacteroidia bacterium | reverse complement strand
CGTTTTAAAACAAAAACAAGAAATAATTACAAGTGGTTTTCCAGCGGGTATTTATTTTCTGAGACTTCAAAATGGTGCAGGACAAATGACTGTTAAAATTTTTAAGGAATAATTAGTACCACTTTTCTCTCAGCTGTTTGGAGGTATCATTAATGTAATTTTCCCTGTAAACCTTATCAATACTATCTAGCTTTGCTTCAACGTAAGGATTTGGTTCGAAATTCTGTGAACCACATGCAGGGATAGATCCCATTATCATTGCCGAAAAGCTGAAATACAAGAACTTTTTCATATTCAAATTATGTCGACTCAAAGATAATCTCTTAGACAGCATTTTGTTCAGCTAAATTTCATTTTACAATGAAATCACCAAAATATCCCCCAGCTGAATTAGGTCTTTAACGAAAGATGAACTATTTTTAAGTAGCTATTGTCAATTAGATGCTCAGAATCTTATCTCTAGTATTTGTTTTAGTTGTTTCATTTAGCACTTCTGTATTTTCACAAGTCGCTTCGTGCGTTCGTGGACAGGGGATTTCTTATTTACTCGATGCTTATTTAGGCTCTATTGGAGCCTGTAACTGCGGAAAGGCAACCACATTGTTACTCGAATTCCCCGAATGCAAAGAAGAAGTGTATGTTCTGGATTTTATAGACGAGTTTAACGGGAATTCCCTTGACACTGCTTTATGGCAAATACAGCCCTGGGGACAAGGATCTCTTGAAAATTCAGCCAATCTGGAGTATAACTCATTGGATAACGTTACGGTTAAAGATGGTAAATGTTTCATAACAGCAAAGAAGGAAACCGTTATTCGGCGGGCGATACATTGGAAGCAAGATGATGAAATACTTGAAGATGGGAAACCGAATCTCCGAACTTATTATTACACTTCATCAAATATTTGGACTAAAGGACAGTTTTTTCGCGGAAAGTATGAAATACGCTGTAAGATGCCAGCCGGGAACGGCTTTTGGCCTGCCTTTTGGATGTTTGGCGGAAAACGTTGGAATGAAATAGATGTTTTCGACAGCTATGCAGGTACAAGCAAATATGTTTCGAGTATTGGGCATGACTATGACAAAACGGGAAAATCGAATGGATGTAGCAAAATCCTTACCGGTTTTGATTTTACGAAATGGCATACATTTACTTGTATTTTTGATTACGATAAAATTTCTTTTTTGATTGACGGGGAAACTATTCGTGTTATTCATCATTTCTTGACTGTTTCGGGAAATCCTCTTTCGTGCGGCGATAAAATAGATTACGGAACGTATTTTGAATTAAAGTCCTACCCGATAGAAAAGATGCACATTATTGTAAACCTTGCTTTAATTAGAAAAGGAGAGGATAATTTTATCGAAGTAGATGAAACAACGCCATTTCCCTCCTCATTTGAAATTGACTACATAAAAATGTGGCGACGCAGTGATGAAAAAGAAGAAATAGAGGTTTGGCCAAATCCTACTAACGGAAATATAGTAGTTAACAGTAATACTGATATTTACTCTTTAGTGATCTTTAACGCTGAGGGTAAGCCCGTTTATGTCTCTAAAGAAATACTTTCCCTTCCAAGAAATATTGATCTTTCAGACAGACCGGACGGACTATATCTAATATTAGCCGAACTGCCAGGAGGCTTCAAAACATCTAAAATTATTAAACAAAGCGATTAAAACTTTTTGAATTTTTGTTGATTCCTTTGGTTTTTTTTATTGGAATAGACTAACACGGTATAACCTCTAGCTTTGATATTTTCTATCTGAACAGAATCCGGTAAGGACTCATAGGCCGTAAATCCCGTATAGAACATAGCTTCAATTGGGTAGGGAAAATTGAAAAGTACCGTGCTATCAGCTTTATGATTTATCCTAATGCCTTTTAATTCTTCAACCCATACTCGGCTCCTTTCATAGGACTCAAAGAACTTCATTCTCTCAATGGTATATCGCAACGGTAAAACTATGATGCAAAATTGGAGCAATGCATATAATCGTAGCTGCCTTTTATTTCCTGGCATTTCTTTTAATTTAAAAAAATAATCTGCTGACAGAATAAATACCGCAGGTGCTACAAATAAAATGTATCCTTGCATTTTGGTTGGAAGAAACGAAAAAAACAAAACTGGTAATAATATCCACACAAGCAATGATGCATAAACAAAATGTATTTGTTGCCTTTTGATAATTTTATAACATGCGAAGCCAAGTATGAGAAAGATAAGTTCATTGTAACTTACGAAAAGCCGGTTGAAAAAATAGAAGAAACCGCCCGTCTGTTTATCAAGTGTTGTAACCATGTGTAAAAACTGGTGATAGTATTCCCAATGCGCTTCTTTTGGATAACTCTTTAGAATATATACCTGCCAGCTTCCTGCAAATAATACTACAAGAAACAAGTGAAGAAAAAAGTTTGATATTTTCTGTTTTACGCCAGTTATTACACCATTGGACTGTTCGTTTTTGGTAAATAAATACCAGATGGGGTAAATTATCAACGCCGGAAGCCATTTTGTAAGTATGGCCGCAGCTATACATATAGCCGATAAAATCAAATAGGCTGGTTTTTTACGATCCTGAAAGCGAATTATGAACCATACACCCAACTCAATAAGAATAAGAAACATAGTGTCATAGTGATCAGTAGCTATTCTTCCCGCCACAAGTTCAATGATTAGACCATTTGTTGCATGAAACCATGCAGCAAGTAACCCCGTCTTTTTATTAAAGAATCTTTTTCCTATTAAATACGTTAAGTAAACAGAAAAGGTGGAAAATAATATAGAGGGAATTCTGGTTGCCAGTTCACTTACTCCGAACAAATAATAGCTTATCGTAATTAACCATAACGGAAAGGGTTGTTTATGCAGCCAAACGTGATTTGAAGCCCACTGTTTATAGTCGTAAGGAACGACAGGATTTTCGTATAAAGTAGGCATAAAAGGGTGTTTTAACATGTTTTTGGCAACAAGAGCGTGATAGCGCTCATCCCATTCATGTAAAAACGTATCGGAGGCTAGATATAACCTTAGTATCAAAGAAATCACTAATACGAGAATCAGATAAAGATTATATTTATCCGAGTTTAGTAGTAAGGTATGAATAAGATTTTTTTTGTTGTTTTTTATTCCTTGTGCCATATAGGGTATGGGCAATTTCTTTTCCAGATAGATAAAGATACATGTATAAAATGGAATTATTTAGAAGGAGATGAATTTAATGGTAAACATTATCGAGAAGACCTGTGGAGTAGCGGGTTTCCCTGGTCAAGGTCGCTTATTTCGGAAGATATCTATTACTCAGACAAGAATGTACTTGTTGATAGCGGACTTGCCAAATTCCGCGTAAATCGCGAGAAAACGATTACGAAACTTTATGACTGGGAGCATGATAGCGTAAGTTTTAAACGCGAGAATAAGTTTCCTGACAACGAAGGACGCTACGAACTTAGCTATACTGGAGGGCTATTATGGTCAAAAAAGAAATACCGATATGGCTATTTTGAAGCCCGCTTCAAAAACCCACAGTCTACGGGATTTTGGCCAGCTTTCTGGCTTTATGGTGAAAAGACCAATGAAATAGACTTTATGGAACTCAAAGGTGAAAAAACAAGCCAGTTACACGTTGATATTCATTGTCCGGAAGGGTGCAGGAACTATATTGAAGGATTTTTTGGTTATCGCAAAGCCTTCGGCCATTGGGTCAAAACTACGGGAGATTTTGCTAAAGAATTCGATGTAATTTCTGGTGAATGGCAGCCTAGTTATGTCAAATACTATCTAAATGGAAATTTAATAGCATACTTTTCCGGTAACATAGACGTGCCTCTTGCTCTTACAGTTGGCAATGGTAAAGCCCATGAAGGAGGGCCATTTGCTCCAGGCGTTAATGAGAAAACCTTATTCCCTTCTGATTTTATAGTTGATTATGTGAGAATTTGGAGTAAAGCCGACACTATAAAAGGGGTGGAATCCGTGCCTAAAGCAGAC
>JAEUTM010000008.1 GCA_016788025.1 Bacteroidia bacterium | reverse complement strand
TGATCTTCTTGTGTTTGGGTAAGCGCCTCGTTTCGCAGTCCCTGATCCTGGAAGGTTATATGAAAGACTCCGGCAATAAGAATATTCGTGCTTATTACGAATTGCGGACCGCCTGTCAGCTTGTTGCCATGGGGCAGGGATCGAAGGTGAGACTTAAGCTGAAACGCCGGGAGGTTTATACCTTAACGTTTTCCAAACCGGGTTACCAGTCTAAAACTATTTTCATTTCTACGTATGCAAATAACTTTTACTGGTACAGCTTTTCGTTTGACGTTCACCTTGAACCAGCCGACCAGAACAGAAATGTTGAACCCCTGATAACAGCCGGGGATATTTTTTACAATCGGAACTTAAGCAACTACGATTATAAAGTATACCTAAAGCGAAGAGCACGGGATGCAGAGGAGAAGCAGGCAACAAGAAGCACTTATGTTACTTTAAAATCATTATAAAAACAGCGGGATTAAAATCACCGCTATTAAAAAAAAAGAACTTATGAAATCAGATATCAAAATATTCCTTGTGGACGATGATCCGTTTAGTTTATACAGCTACAAGGGGCAGCTCGAGCATTCAGGTTACAAAAACATTTGGGTGCTGCGAAGCGGCGAGGACTGCATCCGCCATCTCGGTGAAAAACCACAGGTAATCTTCCTCGATCACCAGATGGATCAGCTTAATGGCATTGAAGTATTGCAAAAAATCAAGCGTTACTATCCGGAAGTAAGGGTAGTGATCGTGTCCGGACGGGATTGTGTAAACACCGCTGTGAATTCGATGAAACTTGGCGCTTACGATTACATTTTAAAAGGTGAAGAAGAGATGAAACGCATGCTGAGCATACTCAGGCAGATAAACCTCGATAAAATAGAAACGATCCGGAATAAAACGGTATTAAGTCCTTTAAAAGACCTAACTCCTCTTGTTATCTTTATCAGCCTGCTTTTAATCTTACAGTCAGGTGTGGTGATCTATTATTACAGTTCGCTGATGGTTTCGGTTCTCAGTCTCATGGTACTGACCCTTGGAGTTGGACTTGTTTTAACCAGGAGTCACAAAGTCAGAAGAATTCTGTCTTACCTGTGATGTTATTTTTCCCGGGCAAGTTGTTCCAACACCTTGTTCAGGGTATTGCACAGAGCGTCGAGTTGTTGCTCAAGCTGTTCTGAATTTTGGTTTTTGTGCGCGGCCAACTCGATCGCTCTTACTGTTTCTTTAAGGCTAATAATGCCCATGCCGTCGATACTTGGCTTAACACGATGCGCCAGTTTGTAAACCGTTGCAAGATCGTTTTGAGCATAGGCTTTACGAATTTCAGGAACAAGCTCGCGGGTTTGATCGGAAAAGATCGTTATCATTTTCTTAACATACTCGGGGTTTGCAATTTGTTTGCTCAATACGCTTAAATCGTAAAGTTTATCGGGATCTGAAACAGGTTTTGCTGTTTCCTCTATGACTGGTTTCGCTACCGGAACATCCTTATGAAGTAACTGGTAGATTGCAGCCAGGAGTTTTTCCTCATCATAAGGTTTGGTTACATAATCATTCATTCCAATATTAATACACTGTTCCAGCTCACTTTTAAAAGCATTTGCGGTGAGGGCTATGATTGGCAGGTTTGACTTTAGTTTTTCACGGATCAGTCGGGTGGCTTCGAAACCATCCATAACAGGCATCTGAAGATCCATCAGTACAATGTCGTAACTGTTTTTTTCGAGAAGTTCAATGGCCAGCTTTCCATTCTCCGCTTCTTCCACTTCGCAGCCAAAACGCTCGAGTGTATTGCGGGCCACTGCGCGGTTAAATTCATTGTCTTCCACCAGGAGAACTTTTGCATTCATTTCCCCATGTTCTGGTTTCAGTTCCAGAGGGTCTACTTTTGATTTATCGCCGACTGGCAGACTCAAGGTAATTTTTATGATCGTCCCTTTATTCTTATGACTGTCCACTTCAATCGTTCCTTTCATCAGGTGAATTAGTTCATAAGTAATAGCCATACCGAGCCCGGTTCCACCGTACTTACGCGACACTGAAGAATCTTCCTGCGAGAACTTTTTGAAGAGCTGGGATTTGTAACCTTCTTCCATTCCAATACCTGTATCTTCCACCAGGAAAGTAATATGGTGATTCAGTGGGTCCGTTTTATCAATTTTACAATCCAGGTACACGCCGCCCTCGTCTGTAAATTTTATTGAATTTCCGACCAGGTTCAGCAGGATTTGCCGGATCCTCGAAGCATCGCCCTGGTAAACCAGGTCTTTGATTTCATGGAGATCGACGCCAAGGAGCAAACCTTTTTCGCGGGCACGGACTAGCATAATAGATTTTACATCTCTCACAACGTCTTTCATCTGGAAGTGATGTTTATCGAGGTTCAGTTCACCGGCTTCTATTTTAGAAATATCGAGTACATTGTTTAATACCGACAGTAAATGTTGCGAGGCTACCGAAGCATTGCTTACATATTTGCGTTGTTTGTCCTGAAGGTTCTCGTAAGACAATTCACGGATCATACCGATAATACCGTTTAGCGGCGTTCTGATCTCATGACTCATGTTGGCCAGGAAGGTGGCTTGAGCTTTTGCAGAGTGTTCTGCTTTTTCTTTTTGAATGGCCAGCTCGCGTTCGAGTTTTTTATGTTCGGTGATATCGAGGTGTATGCCGATTGATCCAGTTATGTTTCCCTGCTCGTTGTAATTAGGAGCGCCACTGATCATCCACCAGCGTTCTTCCCCTAGTTTGTTACGAACCGCCACTTCATACATGTCCGATACGCCTTGCAAACGGTCCTCTATTTTTCTTTTGATTACCTCTTTGTCTTTTCGTAAAAAAACGTCGGAAGCATTTTTACCAAGCAGTTCTTCCAGGCTGTAACCTGAAATTAATGAAAAGCCAGGGTTGGCATACTGGATGCGTTCTTCGATGTCCACCTCTATCAAACCAAGATTCATGTTTGTTATAATGCTCTCGTATTTTTCTTTCAGGAGCTGAATCCTCTTCTGGTAAACCAGCCGTGTGGTAATGTCAATGGCCAGCGCGGTAAACTCAACAGCACCCCCTGCGAGTTCAGAGAGCTGAACACTTTGACCCAACCATCTTTCTTCTCCCGTTTTTGTTAGAAGCGGAAATTCATAATAAGTGGATAGTTTTTTTTCTCTCAGCTGGTCTTTATAAAAGGCAACCACTTCTTCAACTTTGTCTTTGCGAATCAAATCAGTGTACCTCATGGTGAGGAGTTCTTTTTCGGTATATCCTGTGAGCTTTTCAGCCATTGGATTAACGAAAGTGAAAAGCCCATCAGCGTTGCTTTTATAAATAATTTCGGAGGATTTCTCCAGTATTTTCCGGTAACGGGAATCGTCCTGTTCGGGTTCTACCTGCGTCGCACGTTTTTCAAAATCGAAGTAAGATTTGTTAACTGCCTCTGTAAAGGCCATTACTTCCGGTAAAGATGCAATATCCTCCGGGAGGTAGGCGGCCATTTGCCTCGAGATTAAACTGTGTATTTTGTTTCTAGGATCCATGTCTCGGTTCTTTTCAGTCGTTTACGATCTCTTTTTTCTGAATGAGATTGTAAATTGTAGATTTTCCAACGTCCAGTCTCTTTGCGGCCTCAACCACATTGTTATTGTATTTTTTCAAAAAGAAGCGAATGATATCTATAGTGTACTCCTTCATGGTTTTTTCTACCACGGTGAAGAGTTCATCGCTTTTTACGCTGCTGAACTGAATATCTTCCGCCAGGATCTCTTTTCCATCACACATAACACAGGCCAATTCAATAATCGATTTTAATTCACGCACATTTCCAGGGTAACTGTAAGACATCAGTTTGTCTTTTGCGCCGGATGAAATTTTCAGACTTTTTAATTTATTTTCCCTGGTGTACTCGTCCATAAAATGTTTGGCCAGGATCAGAACATCTCCATCGCGTTGACGTAGCGGCGGAAGTTCGATGGGTAGCCCAATGATACGGTAGTAGAGATCTTCCCGGAATGTTTTTTTCTTTACCTCTTCAATCAGGTTTTTATGGGTGGCCGTAATCAAACGCACGTCTATTTTAATTCTCTCGTTACTACCAACACGTACAATTTCTCTTTCCTGTAACACACGGAGAATTTTGCTTTGTAAACTCAGATCGAGTTCTGCAATCTCATCTAAAAAAATAGTACCGCCTTTTGCTTCCTCAAATTTACCTATACGTCTGCTGGCCGCTCCTGTAAAGGCACCTTTTTCGTAGCCGAACAATTCACTTTCCACCAGTTCAGATGGAATGGATGCCATGTTCACGGCTATAAAAGGTTTTTTTCGGCGATCGCTGTTGTAGTGAATGGCCTTTGCTACTACTTCTTTACCCGTTCCGGTTTCACCCGTCACGGAAACGTTGATATTTGAATTGATAGCTTTTTCGAGGAGTGTAAATACTTTTTTTAAAGAAGGACTGTTTCCGATGATGGATTTCTGAAAACTGAATTTCAGTTCCAGTTGTTCGCGAAGACCTTCTACTTCCTGCCTCAATTCTAGGGTTTCGCGTACTTTAAGAATGGCATTCCATAATTGGTCTTTTGTATTTTCGTTTTTTACCAGATAGTCGCGCGCGCCTTGTTTAAAAAAGTTTACTGCAACCTCTACCTCTTCCTGCGCGCTGATAACAATTACAGGGATGTGTTTATTTATTTCACGGATCTTTTGCAGCAGAACGTCGCCGGTCATATCCGGCAAACCATAGTCAAGGCAGATCACGTCTGGTTTAAGATGCATATGGTTAAGACAGGCTTTTGCACTTGGGTAAACAAGCACCTGGTAATCGGGGTTAAGAGAGAGATGATGTTGCAGAAGTCCGCCGAACCATGCGTCGTCTTCCACTATAAAAATTTTTAGTCCCATTTCTTTCATTTTTTGGAGGCTTTCCGTTTTAAGGAAATATTCCATATTCTGGACAAATGTATTGAAGGAGCGCGGGGGTATTTTATACAAAAACGCCGAAAATCTTGCATGACAAAGATTTCGGCGCTTAACTAAGAAGGAAGGGCTTTATTTAGCCGGTGGAATTAGGACGAGTTTATACTTCTGAATACCCGGGTTTTCTGGCATAGAACCGTCGGTCGAAGTAATGCTTATTTCAACTGTTGAAAGTTCGACAGAAAAGGAGTACTGTAATTTCTTCTGGGTAAAAGGCATCGCTTTCCACTCGCAACCACATTCGTTTCCGAAGTAGAGCATAGCCATGCCTTGCTGTAACACCGACATGTCAAGATCTTCTATGTGAAAACGGTATATATAAGCATTTGATGTGCTGTCTACTTTCCAGAGACAATTGGTAGAAAAAGCTCTGGTCTTCACGTTAGCATTTCCGTCCTGTCCAGCTTCGCCTTGAGGACCTACTACTGTTTTTTTACAAGATAAAAGTCCGAAACTCATAACGATTATTAGTCCGCTAAGGAGTTTAATTTTTAAATTCTGGGTTTTCATTGTATGTGTGTGTTGATTTCTGGTTTGTATAATGCCATTCCCGTGCCTGAATTATAAATCACTGGAAATCATTATTTTAAAAATATGGCATGGAAGAATTTTTCCAATAAATGGAAGGGTTTCCAGGGGGCGGAGAGTAGGCTCCCGATAGCTATCGGGATGGCAGTAGGCAGTCGATAGTAGGCAGTTGCAAATGCCTTTAGTTTTGCTGATGTAAATCATGAACTGACCTGACGCGCCTCATTCACAGGACTACTGAAGCTTCGGAAATTTGTACAGATAAAAACAATGTCATGATAACATTAAATACATCCAGGATACTTGTTCCATTTGATTTTTCCTTGACTTCTAAAAAGGCTTTGAAACACGCAGCAGCACTGGCTCAGATTTGTAAAGGGGAATTACAGTTGTTATACATCCAGAAACCAAAATCGCGGATTAGTATTGGCAGAACGACGGCCGAATTACGACGGATTGCAGAAGAGGCAGAAAGTAATAAGCGTATTATTGAAATGACTGCAAAAGAGATTCGTGAAGAATACAATATTCCTGTAAAAGTACTTGTTGATATCGGTAATAAAATTTCGGGGATCCTGAGTGTTTGCGAAAAGAATAAAGTGGGATTGATTGTTATGGGAACTGAAGGTTCGGATTCGGTAAGTAATCTTTTCAGCGGAAGTAACTCCCATAAGGTAGTGTCACGCTCTACCATTCCTGTTATTACCGTGCGTGCGGAAACCAAAAGAGAAGGGTACGCAAATATCCTTATACCTGTTGATTTATCTGAACACACGCGCCAAAAGATTGTGATGGCGATTCAGCTGGCAAAACTTTTTAAGTCTAGATTACATTTGCTGGGAATTCTGAACAAAGAAGATAAGGATGCTGAGAATAAACTGAAGGCTATTATCAAACAGATTGAAAAACGTTTAAAAAGCGATAACATCGAATACACATCGGAACTGGTTGTAAGTGATACCGCAGCTTCAAAAGCATTGGTAGTGGCGAAACGCAAAAAATCGGACATGATTATCACCATGACCGATCAGGGTCCTTCAGCCTCCCTGCTGGGACCAAGAACCTTTGACCATGAATTGGTGGATGAATCCAATATCCCAGTATTGTCTGTACCACCTGAACTTCACGAAGAAAATATTGCACCTGCCAGTATTGCAGGACTTTGGTAATGGCTAATACTGTAAATCCCATAAAAAGAAACGAGTCTCTCAGGAACCTGAGCCGGGATCATCATTTCGGACTATTGTTCTGCTGGAAAGTCCGCAATTTTTTAAACAAGGTTGAGACCAAACGCATAACGGCTTACGCGGACTATTTTTATAAACTACATTTATTGCCTCATTTCAGACAAGAGGAAAAACATGTTTTTCCTTTACTGGGAGAAGAAACAAATCTTGTTGTGGAGGCATTGGATGATCACAGGTGTTTGCGCCTGTTGTTTGACGATCCGAATAAAACGACGGAATCTATGGCTCTGATAGCGAAAATTCTCGAACGACACATCCGTTTCGAGGAACGTGTTTTATTCAAGGAAATTCAACGACTGGTGAGTGAAGCAGAATTAATTTCCGTGTTAGGCGAGATAGACAAACCCGAAGAGGATCAATGGGAAGACAAATTCTGGGAAATAAAACATTAAAAATTGTCATCAAAACACCATTCGGCTTTAGCTGTCGGTGTTTCCTGTAAACTCACATACTGTAAGGTAAGATCGGGTGGCAAATCGCTTTTAAGCTTTCTAACCATAATTAAAAGAAGGTTTTCGCAGGTTGGTTGCACATCCAGATAAATTACTTTATCAAAGCTCCGGTCCAGTTTTAAATCTCTGTGCGGTGAGTTTCCATTTAACACCAACGCATGATCGTACACAGAAATAATTTCTGTTTTAACCAGTTCCTTTAACCAGGAGAAGTCGACCAGCATTCCATCATCGCTTTTACCAGGATTTGTTTTAACCTCACCCAGCAGTGTTACAGTTAAGGTGTAGGTGTGTCCGTGGATATTTCTGCAGGCGCCATTGTGATTATACAAAGCATGGGCCATATCAAAGGTAAACTGTTTGTTTACACGAATCTTTGCCATTGCTTATAATTAATGATGTTCGTAGCCTAGTTCTTTCAGACGCACAAGATGCGAGCGAAGAGCTGCTCTAAAACTAGGTTTCAGATTGTAAGGAATGTTGTATTCTGCAGCTGTCTTTTCAACAATCAGAGAAAGATCGCGGTAGTGCACGTGACAAATACCGGGAAATAAATGATGCTCGATCTGGAAATTTAACCCACCCACATACCACGACAACAATCGATTGTTACGGGCGAAGTCGCTGGTGGTCCTTAATTGGTGCACATGCCAGTCTGTTTTAATATCGTGATCGCTGTCTTCCTGGCTTGCACCTTCCACCACATGGGCCATCTGGAACACAAAGCTCAGAATGATACTAGCCACCCAGTGCATTACAAAGAAACCTAATAGGATCTGCCAGATGGAGAATGGGGTGAGCCACAACGGAAGACCGATAATTACGGATAGGTACACTATTTTTCTGACTAGCATTTTCACAAATTCTTTTTTCAGGTCCTTTCCCTGGGTTTTAAGCAATCCCATTTTTGAATACTTGCGCAGCCTTGTGAAATCATTTGTGAGCATGGCTACAGTCATTAGGCCATAAAAGAACACAGCATAGAAGTGCTGGAATTTGTGAAGGCCCTTTAATTTTGAATTTTCAGAAAGCCTTATCGGGCCCTTGTGTTCGATATCCTCATCCAGTCCCTCGATATTTGTGTAGGTGTGATGCAACACATTGTGTTGTATTTTCCAATTTAAAACATTACTACCCAGGAGATAAAGAGAACCAGCAAGGATATCATTTACCCATTGTTTACGTGAATAAGCGCCATGACAGGCATCGTGCATAACACCCATACCCACACCTGCAATGCCTATTCCCATTACGATACAGCAGAACAGGCCCAACCATGCGTTCATGGGGACTGTAAGCACCAATATAAAGGGAACAATGTAGGTTGATATAAGAACGACCGATTTCAGCACCATTTGAATGTTTGCTTTGGTAGAGATGCCGTTTTTCTTAAAATACTCGTTTACATTTTTTTTGAGGCTGGCTACGAATTCTTTTTCGCGTTTTTCTGTGCTGGTAAATCGTATTGGTATCATAAAGGGGGGTTAAAGGATCAGTGTGTTATCTCGCCTGCGAGGCGGGTGGTGGATTTGATGGAATTTGAAATGAGACATGCTTTTTCGGCTTTCAGGAAAATCCTTTCTGCCTTTTCTTTATCGGCGATGTTCACCAATTTAAGTTTTGGACGCAAAAGAATTTCCGTCATAAGATATTTTCCATCCACAGTGTCAAGCAGTCCTTCGCTTTCGCAACTGAATTCGGTGTATTCCAGTTTTGAATTTTCAGCAATTGCCAAAAATGTGGTCATAAAACAGGAATTTACAGCGGCTGTAAACAAGTGTTCCGGCGACCAGATGCCGGGAATGCCTTTAGGGAATTCAGGAGGAGTTGCAACGTTGATTTTGCTTTCAAGGTCAGGAGAAGAAATCTCTCCTTTTCGATCGCCGGTCCAGTTAAGGTTTACTTTATAATGGTGCATGATATTTTTTGGTTCAAAGCTAAATTTAAAGGGGAAATAAGGAGGTGATTAAAGTCAGGTGTGAAAGTGACAATGATCATAAATCGGACAATTTTGTCCGATTAAATTTGTACCAGTTTTATGATAGCAGAAACACATCTTTTAAAGCACAATCTTCAAAAAGAAATAGTAAGGCTCAAAAAGGAGAAAAATGCAGTTATTCTTGCTCATTATTACCAGGAACCCGGGATACAGGATGTTGCAGACTTTGTGGGTGACAGCCTGGGTTTATCACAGCAGGCAGCCAGCACCAAAGCTGATATAATTGTTTTTGCAGGTGTACATTTTATGGCGGAAACTGCCAAGATTCTTAATCCGTCGAAGAAAGTGCTTTTACCCGACCTGGAAGCCGGTTGTTCACTGGCAGAATCATGCCAGGAACCGGACTTTAAACGGTTTCTGAAAAGCTACCCCGAACATGTGGTGGTAAGTTATATCAATTGCAGTGCAGCAGTTAAGGCACTCAGTGATGTAATTTGTACTTCGGCCAATGCTGTTGACATTATTAATGCGATTCCAAAAGAACAACCTATTGTATTCGCTCCCGATAAAAATCTTGGGGCGTACCTTGCAAAAAAAACAGGAAGAGACCTGGTGCTGTGGGACGGGGTTTGTGAGGTGCACGATGCCTTTTCGCTTGCCAAATTGCTTGGCTTATTAAATCAACATCCTTCGGCAAAAGTGGTTGTACACCCGGAATCGGATGCGTCTATTCTTGGGCTCGCAGATTTTGTTGGGTCTACTTCTGCCATGCTTGGATATGTGGGTAGTAGCAAAGAGAAGGAGTTTATTGTGGCCACTGAAGCTGGAATTCTGTACCAAATGAAAAAGGACTTCCAGGATAAAATCTTTATACCGGCACCTGCGAAACAAAATAATAGTTGTGCCTGCAGCGAGTGTCCTTATATGAAAATGAATACCCTTGAGAAATTATACGATTGCCTGAAACATGAAAGTCCTGAGATAAAGCTGGAACACCAGCTACGGGAGAGGGCATTAGCGCCTATTCACAAGATGTTAAGCATTACCAATAAAAGCAGATCAAACTAAATGCAAACGATTAAAACAGATTTCCTGGTGATTGGTTCGGGTGTTGCGGGACTAAGTTATACTCTGAAAACCGCCAGAGCCTTACCAGGCCATACATTTACCGTTATCTGCAAATCGGAACCAAAGGAATCGAATACTCGTTATGCCCAGGGTGGCATTGCTGTTTCCTTAAAAACAGAAATCGATTCGCCCGAAAAACACATTAAAGATACCTTAAGAGCCGGTGACGGGCTTTGTGATAAAAAGATCGTGAGGATGGTTGTGAAAGAAGGTCCTGAACAATTGCGGGAACTCATTAAAAACGGTGTAAAATTTGATCGGAATAGAAACGGCAAATTCGACCTGGCTATGGAAGGCGGGCACAGCGCCAGCCGCATCTTTCATCGCGCTGATTTTACCGGTTTGGAGATAGAGCGTAAAATGCTTGCAAAGGTGAGGAAAATGAAGAATGTAAAAATTATGGACCATGCCAGCGCGATTGATCTTATTACAAACGAACAAATTCCCGGAAAGGAACAGAATAAAAAGAGCACCTGCTATGGTGCCTATGTTCTCCTTGAAAAGAAGAAAGATGTGATAGCTTTATTGTCTCGAATTACAGTACTCGCAACAGGAGGGGTAGGTCAAGTGTTTGAACATACAACCAATGCCTCTACAGCCACGGGTGATGGCATTGCAATGGCGAGCAGGGCAGGGGCCAGAATAAAACACATGGCTTTTATCCAGTTTCACCCGACAGCGCTCTACGAGAAGAACAAGTCGCGTAATTTTTTAATCTCAGAAGCGGTGAGAGGCATGGGAGCCATTTTGCGCAACCCGGACGGAAATAGTTTTATGGAATACTACGATCCGGCCAGAGATTTAGCTACCAGGGATATTGTGGCAAGAGCCATACATTCAGAACTGGAAAGATCTTTCACTGAATTTCTTTACCTGGATTGCAGGAGCATTTCAAAAAAAGAGTTTGTAAAACATTTTCCAACCATAGTTGCCCGCTGCACAACTGCTGGCATAGATCCATCCAGGCAAATGATCCCAGTGGTACCTTCTGCGCATTATTGTTGTGGAGGCGTGTCAACAGATCAACATGGACGGACATCCCTAAAAAATTTATATGCCTGTGGAGAATGTGCCGAAACTGGTCTGCATGGCGCAAATCGCCTGGCTTCCAATTCGCTGCTTGAGGCCCTTGTGTTTGCAAACAGATGTTCTGTCGATTCCGTCAAAAGAATAGATAAAATCAAAAATCCTGGCTTTGTAAAAAAGTATGCTTTAGAATATAAACCCTTGTTAAACGAAAAGGAGCTCGAACGTTTTATGTCGCAAAGTAAAAAAACAATGTCGCGAGGCGTTGGCCTTGTAACCAATGTTGAAAAAATCGTTGGTGGTCTGAAAATACTGAACGAGATAAAAAAAGAATTGGAAAAAAAATACGGGCGAGTGATACACCAGAAATTACTTACTCTCAGAAACATGCTCGATACCGACCTCCTGATTTTGGAAGACTCGGTTAAACGGAGAAAGAATGCCGGTGTTTTTTTTAACGAAAATCTGGATTTTAACAAAATAAACCTGATAGAAGTCAATAAAATAAAAGAAGTTGATAATAATCTTGTTCGAGTATGACTTAAATCAGGATCGGTGGTGCATTGAGAAGCGATCTTTGAACGAAGAACTAAAACAAACCAATACCAAAACATATAACTATGAAAAAAATATCAATTCTTGCGCTAAGTGCACTTGTATCCATGTTTGTAGCATGTGGAAGTCCTGAAAAAACTGAATCAGCAGGCGGATCGGCTGAACAACCGAAATCAATGGTTGAAGAAGCGCCGAGTTATGATCCTCATCGCGGGGAAGGAAAGTGGACCGCTGAAAATGTAAACCTAAACGAACCTTTAAATGCCGAATGGGTAACATCCGGCGAAAGTGTATCGGGTGTTAAATGTGCGTCCTGCCATAAGTTCAGCGATGAAAAGTTAGTTGGTCCGGGTTGGAAAGGCGTTACTACTCGTCGTTCTCCTGAATGGATTATGAACTTTATCACCAATCCTGATCCAATGCTTGACAAGGATCCTGAAGCACAGGCAATGCTTGAGATTTGTCTTGTGCGTATGCCCAATCAAAGTCTTTCAGACGGAGAAGCAAGAAACATTCTTGAGTTTATGTTTAAGAATGATGGAAAAAAATAAAAATACACACCAATATAAACAACTATTATGAAAAACACAGTTAAAACGATTGCCGCCGGTAGTTTGATCGTAGCCGCCTGCCTGCAATCATGCAAGCCACCAAAAAACACCAGTGACGCAGTGACCGGAGATGCCGCATCCAAGGCCTATGTTGCTCCTGGTAAATACGATGAATTTTACAATTTTGTGAGCGGTGGATTCAGCGGGCAGATGGCTTGTTATGGTTTGCCGAGCGGTCGTTTGCTGCGTGTGATCCCTGTTTTTGCCGTTGATCCTGAAAAGGGCTGGGGATACAGTGAAGAAACGAAACCCATGTTAAACACTTCTCATGGTTTTGTTCCATGGGATGATTTGCACCACCCTGAAATGTCTCAGACAAACGGCGAAGTAGACGGACGTTGGGTGTTTGGTAATGCAAACAATACGCCAAGGGTTGCGCGTATTGATCTTAAAACTTTCCGCACTACAGAAATTATAGAACTTCCAAACAGCGCGGGTAACCACTCCTCTCCATTCATAACAGAAAATACAGAATACGTTGTGGCAGGTACACGTTTCAGCGTTCCACCAGACAATGCAAATGGAGATGTTCCTATTAACACGTACAAACAAAACTTTAAAGGTTATTTGAGTTTTATCAGCGTTGGTAAAGAAGGTAACATGGATATCGCCTTCCAGATTGAGTGCCCTGGTGTGAACTTTGACCTTAGCCACGCAGGTAAAGGCAAGTCGCACGGATGGTTCTTCTTCTCGTGTTATAATACAGAACAGGCCAATACTCTCCTGGAGGTTAACGCTTCGCAAAGAGATAAAGACTTTATTATGGCTGTGAACTGGAAAAAAGCTGAAGAATATATAAAAGCCGGAAAAGGCAAAAAAATTCCTACAAAATATGTGCACAACGTTTACAGTGAAGAAACACATTCAGCAACCTCTGAGATGAAAACAGAAGTTCTTGTATTGGATTCAAAAGAGCTGAAAGACATGTGTTACATGATCCCTTGTCCTAAATCGCCACACGGTTGCGACGTAGATCCAACAGGCGAATACATTGTTGGTAGCGGTAAACTTGCAGCCCTGATTCCGGTGTTCAGTTTTGACAAAATGCAAAAAGCCATTGCTGATAAACAATACGATGGAGAATATGAAGGTATCCCTGTAATTAAATACGAAGCCGCTTTACATGGTGAGGTTAAAAAACCAGGACTCGGACCTCTGCATACAGAGTTCGACGGTAGAGGAAATGCATATACCACTTTCTTCGTTTCTTCTGAAGTTGTAAAATGGAGCATCCAGGATTTAAAAGTACTTGACAGAGTTCCTACATATTATTCGGTAGGTCACCTTTGTATCCCCGGTGGCGACAGTAAAAAACCATTTGGTAAATACCTTATCGCTTACAACAAAATTACCAAAGACAGGTACCTGCCTACTGGTCCCGAGTTAGCACAGAGTGCTCAGTTGTTCGACATCAGCGGAGATAAAATGCAAATGATTTTAGACTTCCCTACAATCGGAGAACCACACTATGCACAAGCGGCTCCTGCGGATCTGATCAGGAAAGACCAGGTTAAGATCTTCAAGATCGACGCTAATAAACATCCTTTTGTTGCTAAAGGAGAAAAGGAAACTAAAGTGGTAAGAGAAGGAAATGCCGTACATGTTTACATGACCTGCGTAAGATCTCACTTCGCACCAGACAACATCGAAGGAATTAAAGTTGGTGAAGATGTTTACTTCCACGTTACTAACCTCGAGCAAGACTGGGATGTACCGCATGGATTTGCTATAAAAGGCGCTAAAAATGCAGAGTTACTGATTATGCCAGGTGAAACCACTACTTTAAAATGGACCCCTGAAAAAGTCGGAATTTTCCCAATGTACTGTACCGATTTCTGTAGTGCATTGCACCAGGAAATGCAGGGCTATATTCGTGTTTCTCCTAAGGGTAGCAATGTACCCCTGGAGTTCAGCACCGGAAAAACTGCAACAGAAGCAACAGCTTCTAAATAACCAAGACATCTTCAAAGGGGCAGGTGTTAGATCCATCTGCTCCTTTTTTTTTAACGCGAATCAAAACAAAATACCATGAATGCAACTGATAAAAATATTTCGAGAAGCTCTTCAGCTTTGTTATTGCTGGGCGCTATATTGTTAGGAGTGTCAATCTTTGTGCCCATCTGGCGTATAGACCTGGACGCCCCGCAATATCCGGAAGGACTCAGGTTGCTGATTTATGCCAATAAACTTGCCGGTAACGTTGACATTATTAACGGTCTGAACCACTACATTGGTATGCACACACTACATACCGAAGATTTTTTCGAATTCACCATTCTTCCTTATCTTATCGGAGCATTTGCGCTGTTATCGCTGATCTCTGTATTTGTTGGACGCAAATGGTTCTTCTATACACTGTTCACTTTGTTTGTACTTTTTGGAATAGTAGCAATGATTGATTTCTGGAGATGGGAGTATAACTACGGGCACAACCTTGATCCAAATGCAGCCATCATAGTTCCGGGTATGGCGTACCAGCCGCCACTGATCGGATTTAAACAACTTTTAAATTTCGGAGCCTATTCCGTTCCCGATATCGGAGGCTGGCTATTTATCGCAACAGGTGCGCTGATGCTCGTGGCACTTTTAATTGAAACAAAAATTCTTAAATTCAAAGCAATGAAACCTAAACATGCAATGCTTTTATTGCCTGTACTTTTCCTGTTTTCCTGTTCAAAAACCGGGCCGGAAGCTGTGAAATTAAACGTTGATAACTGTGATAACTGCAAAATGACCATTGCGGATGGAAAGTTTGTAGCGGAACTCATTACTTCCAAAGGAAGAATTTACAAATTTGATGATCTTTCTTGTATGCAAGCCTATCATAAAGAAAATCCGGACAAAGATGGCGTGAGACTATTTGTGAGTGATTTTGAAAATGAAGACAGCTTCCTGTCAGTAGCTGACGCTGTTTTTGTATACGGAGAAGACATAGACAGTCCGATGGGCGGAAATACCGCTGCATTCAGCACTTTAAAAGCAGCCGAGCAATTCGCAAAAGACAGAACCGTTCAAATCCTTATGTGGAGCGACATTCAGCACAAATGAAAAAAATACTTCTTTATTTCGTTGGTTTTTGTTTTTGCTCATCGCTTTTAAACGCAAGGGTAGTGCATGTAGGAAAAAACTATGCCTGCAAAAGTATTAAGCTGGGTTTAAAATTACTGGCTCCCAAGGATACTTTATTTGTACACGAGGGGCTTTATAAAGAAGGAAATATTATTATCGACAAGTCGGTTTCTGTTATTGGAATTAACTACCCGGTGATAGATGGCGAAAAGAAATTTGAAGTGGTTTCCATTAAAACGAGTTATGTTTTATTCAAAGGATTTAAGGTTTCACATTCTGGCACAGGAACACTTGATGATCCTGGTGCGATTAAAGTTTATGACAGTCGTTATGTAACCGTAAGTGATAATATTCTGGAAGACAATTTTTTCGGGATCTATATTCAATATGGAAAACACTGCGTTGTGAAGAATAATCGCTTAACTGCATACGGAACGGAGGAACAACAGATTGGCAACGGTATTCATTGCTGGAAGAGCGACAGTCTTATTATATCCGGCAACAATATCACCGGTCATAGAGATGGAATCTATTTTGAATTTGTAACCAACTCAACCATTCGCAATAACCGATCATACAAAAATATCCGTTACGGGCTTCATTTTATGTTTTCCAACGACGACGCCTATCTTAACAATACCTTTAGCGGCAATGGAGCAGGAGTAGCGGTGATGTTTACAAAGAATGTAAAAATGTATAACAATCGCTTTGAGGAGAATTGGGGTGATGCAGCGTACGGGTTAATGTTGAAAGAAATTTCGGACAGTCATATCCGCGGAAATGTTTTTGTAAAGAACACCACCGGCATTTATATGGAGGGTACAAACCGTATTGTGGTTGAGAAAAACAAACTGGAATCAAATGGCTGGGGCATGAAAATTCAGGCCAGTTGTATGGATAATGAAATTAAATCGAATAATTTTATGGGTAACACTTTTGATATCAGTACCAACGGGAGCCTTGTGCTGAATACCTTTAACGGAAATTACTGGGACAAGTACGAAGGTTATGACCTCGATAAAAATAATATAGGCGATGTTCCCTATCGCCCACTTAGTCTCTTTTCTGTAATCATAGAAAATAATCCACCGGCTATGTTATTGTTCCGGAGCTTTATGGTAAGTTTACTCGATCGTACCGAAAAAATGATCCCAAGCATCACACCCGACAATTTTATAGATAATACACCAATGATGCGTCCACTTTCTTTATGATCCAGGTAAATAACATAATTAAAGATTTTGGCAAGCTCAGAGTTCTGAATAATGTGAACCTGAGCTGCAATAAAGGTGAGTGTATAGCACTCATAGGTCCCAATGGATGTGGGAAAACCACTTTAATTAAAAGTATCCTCGGGATGGTGATCCCAACTTCCGGTGAAATCACATTTAACGGAAAAAACATCCGCAACGATTTTTCATACAGGAACCAAATTGGATATATGCCGCAAATTGGACGGTACCCGGATAATATGAAGGTAGGGCAGATCATTGAAATGATCAGGAACATTCGCAACTCAAATGTTACTGCAGACGAAGATCTTTTGAAAGAATTTAAGCTTGAGACAATTTTTAATAAACGGATGAGAACCCTTTCAGGCGGTACTACGCAGAAAGTAAGCGCCACTCTGGCTTTCCTTTTTAATCCTGATGTTCTGATACTTGATGAACCAACAGCAGGACTGGATCCGCTTGCTTCTGAGATCTTAAAAGAAAAAATTATTG
>JAEUTM010000003.1 GCA_016788025.1 Bacteroidia bacterium | reverse complement strand
CACAACATTCTGTGCCGGAAGAGTGGTGATCGAAAAACAATTTGCATCAGGGCCCGTTAAGTAAGCACCAACGTTCAACGTTCCCGAAGAAGTATTTTGAATGACGAATGTCCTCGTAAGCGAACCATTAAAGTCTGTATGATCGGAAGTGGAAGGGCTCGAGTCGCCATCCGAAATGGTTGTGCCATTACCCTGCACATTTATTGCAACGGTAGGTGAGGCAGTTGTAGTATAACCGTTTACTATCGCACCGGCAACCCAGTTTGAAGTGGAACCATTTAACGCAAAAATACCAAGAGCAACACTGCCATTGGAAGCATTCGATGAGGCATCCACTAAGGTGGTAACAGCCGAATTATTTGCACCAACCGTTCCATGATTAAAATGATAATTTGCAGTCAGACTTGATGGGGTAGTCGTAAATTCGCAGTTCATATAAGACTGAATCTCATATTGGCTGCGCGGCCCACTCCAGATCCGGAACTCATCAATGCTTCCGTTATACCCGTAACGCGCACCGCAGCCTGCATTATCGCAACCCATTTGCCTGTCTCCGGCCGCCGTCACGGTTGCCACTACCTTAGGCATACTTTGTTGAAGGATGCCGTTAATATACATTTTAAGCACCTGCCCGTCATAAGTTATAGCTACATGTGTCCAGGCATTGGTTGGCAAGGTATTGTCAGACACTATTTTTCCGTTCGGCGCCTGAAAAACAAGTTTACCCACATTACCTCCGCCAGAAAAACAAGTGAGATCGTCCCCGATACTTAAAACATAAGCCGGACAATACCAACAGCCATAACCAGGGTACATAATCAATTGATAAGATGAAGTAGCTGGTTTCAGCCACATTTCTATTGAAAAGCTATTACCAAGAACCCATGAGCTCGAGTTGTATGGGAACCAAACAACGTCGTCGATACCATCAAAATTGAGCGCCCCGGCCGGTTGCGCCTTGGCAAAATGTGAGGTAAATACTATTAAAAGGCTGTAAAAAGCCCGTACAAGTTTTTTAGTAAATGTTTTCAATCAAAATGTCTGTTAACTGTGTGTATGTCGTGGCTTTGAGAGGGTACGGTTAGGGCCTAACAAATATAGACCTTTTTTGCAAAGCATCGCCGAACAGGACTTTTTTTACGACAAAATACGGGCTTTTATACATGAGGGAATCCCCTCACTACTAAGATCAAAGCCTAATAGCTCTTATCATTTCACGTTTTCCGGCAAAACCAACTAAGGACTCAACTTTAAATCCACAGGTTTTCAACATCCTTTTGATATCTCCTTTAGCGCAAAACGTTACAAGGCATCCGCCTGCAACCATAGATTTGAATAACATTTCAAATATCCTCTCAGTCCACATTTCGGGTGCAGAATCGGGTGCAAAAGCATCGTAATACACAAGGTGAATCTTCTCACCAGCCTTAAAATCATTAATGTCCATAAGCAACTTCCTGAATACAAAACTACCCTCTATGATATGAGTTCTGTCCCAATCCGAGTTGTGGAGCTTCTCCATGATCCCATGCCTATCGAACCCGGAATAATTTAATGACCGTGTGATTTCACCGCTCAGGGGAAATTTCTCGATGGTCTCATAACTTACAGGAATACCCATCTCCTGACTTTCATTAACGCTTAAAAGTGCGTTTAAACCAGTACCAAAGCCAATTTCTAAGATGTAGAGTGCCTTAAATTTTTGAGCAACATATTTAAATCCAGCCTCTATATACACGTGTTTACTTTCCTGTATGGCTCCACGTATAGAATGATAGGTAACATTAAGTTCTTTATTAAGAACAGTGTGAGAACCATCCGCAGTGTATAAAAGTTCGACCTCCATCATTTCTTTTTATAGATCATGAACAGCAAAACTGGTAATAGAAAAATATCTGCTAGTACTGCGATAACAATTGTAATACAGAGTAAAAAACCGAAATAAAAGGTACTCTGAAAATCACTGGTCATCAAACTCAGGAAACCACCCATCAAAATAAATGTCGTTAAAATGATCGGTTTTCCCGTTTCAAAATAGGTCCGTTTAAAGGCATACATCAGGCTCTTGCCATAACCAAGTTCAATTTTTAATCTTGAAATAAAATGAATCGTATCATCTGTTGCAACGCCAAACGCAATGCTGAAAACGAGTGATGTCGCGGCTTTAAGCTCTATGCCCAGGTATCCCATAATACCTGCAATAATTAAAAGCGGAATAACATTCGGAAGAATAAACACAAGCACCATTCTCCAGCTTCTGTGCAGGAAAAAAGTCAGAATTCCAATCACTACAATAGAAAAAACAAAACCTTGCGTCATGTTGCTTACCATGTACTCATTATTTCTGTCAACCAAATGCGCAGCACCTGTTATTTCAAATTTCAGATCGTCTGAATTTATATTGTCTGAAATAAATTTTTGAAGGTTTAAATTATGCCGATTGGCCTCCAGGCTTCCCATATCACTAATTTTAGCGCTAAACCTGGCACTTTTACCATCCGGACTTATCACCTTTCTCAGATCCTTGTTTTTCCTGTTTTCTTCAAGGTATTTTGATATTTCGTCAAAATCATCGTTTTCCGGAAAATCACTTTTATAGTCTTCGGTGGAATTCTGGTAGATACTTTTCACAAGGCTGGAAGGACTAAGAATGAAGCCGGCATGATATTCTTTACGAATAAACACATCTATCATGTTGAGTTGTTTCATGATCTTATAATCCCAGACAGTACTTTTATTATCTGTTACTGTGATCTTTATTTCCAGTGGCCTTACACCACTGTAATTCTTTTCAAAAAAATTAAAATCCTGCTTTAGCCTTACTTTTTCGCTCAGATCTTCCAGTAGGATGTTATTCAGTTTAATTTTGCTGATACCCACAAAGGATAAAACAAGCAGAGCCAGGGTGATTAATAAAATTGTTTTTTGATGCCGGAAGATCCAGGTAAGTCCGGTTCGCATGTAATTGTAAGTACGATTGTTGGAGTTGTGAACAGTTACTAATTTTTTTGGCGTGAAAAAATAAAGCAAAGCGGGAAGAAGCGTATAGGTAAGAACAAATGCAATAATAACTCCCACTGAAGTATAAATCCCGAACTCTCTAATTGGTTTAATGCTTGAAAATAGCAGGGAAAGAAAGCCAACCACAGTTGTGATCAGGGTTAAAAAAGTAGGAAAACCAACTTCCTTTAAGATCAGAGGATATATTTTTGATTTTTCGGTACCCTTCGCCAATTCCTCAAAGTATTTAGAAAAAAAGTGCACTACGTCGCTCATTCCCGCAATAAAGATCATTGTGGGAAGCATGGTGATCATAATATCTATTGGCTTGTTCAGCAAGATCATCACACCCATTGTCCAGAGAATGGAAATCAGCACAATACTTACCGGTACAACAATACCATAAACACTTCTGAAACTGAACCACAAGAACACAATTACCAACGCAAAAGCCAGTCCGAGGAATAGAAGGAATTCCTTTTGTAAATTCTCAAGGTAAACGCTCTGGGCAAAGATCCGGCCCGCCAAATGAATTTCATCAAACGTATATTTCGAGATAATGGTTTGAAGTTTTTTTGACAGTTTATCGCTTTTTTTCTTTGAAAGGAGATCTTCGGTTTTTATAAATATACATAAAGACCTTGCGTTCTGCGGAAAATAAGAGCCCACAAGGAAAGGGGATTTGTATACAGAAATACTGTCGCGTTGATATTGTTGCTCATCTTCAATATGTAAAAGATCTGTTTTAACTGGCACCAGGCCACCAAACCTTATCGTTTTCAGATTAGTAGGGGAGTTTACCTGTTTTACATGTTCAACTTCCGAGAGCTCCTTCGTCAGGCTATCAACGCGGAGCAGGAAATCCTTCCTGAATATTCCTTTTTTGTTTTCAAGAGCAACCAGAACAAATTCATTATCGTATTCAAAACTCTTGCGGTATTGCTCGTAAAGCTCAAGTTCATGATCTTCGTTTGGAAAAAAGGCTTCAAAATCATAGTCGAAACGAATGTCTTTTAGTTTATATGCGCAAAGCAGGGAAAATCCAATAACGCAGATAAGGATAAAAGTATAATATGTTTTCTGACGTTTTATGGACCGTAAAGCTACTCCGTCGTAGCATACAAACCAAATCCAAAAAACATTAACGGCTTCGGTTTATTGCCTTTGCATTCCCCGAAAGATATTATCTTTGTCTCCCTGAAAATTCTCTATCAACTATAAACAATCAACTATAAACCAAAACATGCCAAAAGGAATTTATAAAGTGCCGGTACCAGTTAACGAGCCGGTTAAAAGTTATGCCGCAGGAAGTCCTGAAAGAAAGGAACTTCAGGCGATGCTAAAAGAACTTCGCAGTCAGAAAATAAATATTCCGATGTACATCGGTGGTAAAGAGGTTGAAAGTAATGTGATTATCAGGGTGCATCCGCCGCATGATCACCAGCATGTACTAGGACATTTCCATAAAAGCGATAAAAACCATGTAAAAATGGCAATCGATGCTGCTTTGGCGGCTAAAGACAAGTGGGCCGCTTTAAGCTGGGAACACCGTGCTAGTATCTTTTTAAAAGCTGCTGAATTAATTGCCGGTCCTTACCGCGCAAAATTAAACGCAGCAACCATGCTTGGACAGAGTAAAAATGCGTTCCAGGCTGAGATTGACAGTGCCTGTGAGATCATAGACTTTTTGAGGTTTAATGTGCACTATATGACCGAAATCTACTCAGAGCAACCCATTTCTTCTCCCGGAATCTGGAACAGGGTAGAATGGAGGCCGCTTGAAGGTTTTGTGTATGCTTTAACCCCTTTTAATTTCACGGCCATCGCAGGAAACCTACCCTCCAGCTGTGCAATGATGGGAAATGTAGTGGTTTGGAAACCAAGCAATACCCAGGTTTACAGTGCCAACGTATTAATGGAAATTTTCCAAAAAGCGGGAGTGCCTGACGGAGTTATTAATCTTATTTATCCAAGTGGACCCGATGCTGCAGAAGTAATTTTTAATCACCGGGATTTTGCTGGAATCCACTTCACCGGAAGTACAGAAGTGTTCCAGAATATCTGGCAAACAATTGGTAACAACATTCATAAATACCGTTCTTATCCTCGCATTGTTGGCGAAACAGGCGGTAAGGATTTTATCATGGCACATAAATCTGCCGATCCTAAGTCACTTGCAGTAGCTATTTCCCGCGGTGCGTTCGAATTTCAGGGACAGAAATGTTCTGCCGCTTCACGTGCTTATATACCTTCAAATCTCTGGCCTCAGGTTAAAGAAATGGTTGTAGCCGATCTTAAAAGTATGAAAATGGGGCCTACTGAAGACTTTACCAATTTCATAAATGCGGTTATTGATGAAAAAAGTTTTGACAAACTGGTTAAATATATCGACAATGCAAAGAAAGACTCGAATGTTGAGATTGTAGTGGGCGGTAATTACGATAAGAGCAAAGGTTATTTTATTGAACCTACGATTATACTTACTAAAGATCCGAACTACGTAACTATGTGTGAAGAATTGTTCGGTCCGGTGTTAACGCTATACGTTTACGACGAAAATAAATTCGAGGAAACACTCGATCTGGTTGACAAAACTTCTATCTATGCTTTAACAGGAGCCATTCTGGGGCAGGACCGTTATGCTATTGAACTGGCTACTAAAAAACTTAGCAATGCCGCTGGTAACTTTTACATTAACGACAAGCCAACCGGCGCAGTTGTTGGACAACAACCATTTGGCGGTGCGCGTGGCAGCGGTACAAATGATAAAGCAGGTTCCAAAATTAATTTGTTGCGCTGGGTTTCCCCCCGCACCATTAAAGAAACCTTTGTTCCACCTGTGGATTACCGATATCCTTTTTTACAGGCCGACTAAACTTCGGGGCTGTTTCGAACTAAGAAACGGCCCCTTATCTTTTTACAACATTTCTTACATAAACATTTGTTAAATCATTAACGTAACGCGACAAATTGCCTGGTTTTTCCGCAATTGTGAACAGTTGTGGCTTGTAACTCCTCTTTTTATGGAGTATATTAGCAATCTACATTAACACAACAAATCAACCATCACGCAAATGAAACTAACAATTAAACTGATTGTTGCAGCAGTAAGTTTAACACTCACAACAAATGCTCAAAACAAAGCTATTGACCCACGTCAGCTGAACAAACGAGGCTGTGCCACCGAAGTTCCTACAGCGGAATGGGACGCATGGTTTAATAAAAAAGTAGAGGAGTACAAGCAAAACAATCCTTCCCATAAAAATATCAGCAGTATTACGATTCCGGTAGTAGTACACGTAATTCACGGCGGACAATCCGTCGGAATTTTCCCTAATATTTCGCAAAATCAGATTAAATCTCAGATTGCAGTTCTGAACAAGGATTTTGCGGGAACCGGCATGAATTCAAGCCTTCTGGCACAAACCGGTTTCTCTACTGTTGGAGCTGCCGATTGCAACATCACCTTCTGCCTGGCTCAGAACGATCCTGATGGTGGTCCACTCGCAGAACCAGGTATTCACCGTGTAAATTATGTTAGCGAAGGCTGGAGCAACCCAGTGAGCGCCACTGATCTTAATAGTTTTAAAATACTTATGGATGGTACCATCAAAGCAAATACCATCTGGGATCCAACCCGGTATTTTAATATCTGGGTAAGTGATGTGCACAGCAACGTGGGAATCCTGGGCTACGCAACGTTTCCAGGCGGAACAAACCTTACTGGACTTCCTGCCACCGGCAACTCGGCCGACGACGGCATCTGGGTTTGGGCGCGTTCATTCGGCTCAACCGGTATCTTGCAGTATCCATACAATTTCGGAAGAACCGCCACTCACGAAACAGGCCACTGGCTTGGTCTTCGGCATATTGGAGGCGATGGAAATAACAATCCTAACGGAGATTGCGGTGCTACCGACTATTGTAACGATACACCATCTCAAAAAGGTGGTTATAGCTCCGGTCAATACGGTCAGAACTTCGGCGGTCCCTCTTATCCTCTCCATGTAAATGTTTGTTCTTCACCATATGGTGACATGTTTATGAACTTTATGGATTATACAGATGATGCCTTTAACTATATGTTTACCCCCGACCAGAATGCAAGAATCCAAACTGCATTGTTGGAAGGATACTACAGAAATGGTCTGAACGAAAGTGCTCAGCAGCTCTGCGCCGGCATACCGGTTGCAGATTTTTATATAGACACCTTACTTTGTACCCAACAGGAGATGCAGCCATATAACTACACAAATGGTTCCAGCCCAACATATACTTGGGTTACAACGCCAAGTACAGGAGTTGTTTTTACACCGGATGAGTTTGATGCTGCGCCAACGATTAACTTCCCTTCAAGCGGCGTTTACACCATTCAGCTGTCCTCGAGCAACAATGCAGGGATTACCAAAAGTTCCACCGTTGTACAGTTGATGGATTGTACAGGAATGAAGGCTGAAAATAAAAACGCAGCCGCGGTGGTTATTTTTCCTAACCCGGGCAAAGGAACATTTACCTTAAAAACAGGACAGGAACCATTACAGACCACAATGTCTGTAAGGGTTAATAACTCGCTGGGGCAGCTTTTATACTCGAAAGAAGAACCTTGGAGTCCGGCAGTGAACCTTAACCTCGAACATTTACCGGCAGGTATTTATTCGGTGAATATAGGCCTGGACAAGGAGACAATAGTAAAACGACTTGTGATAACAAAATAAGGAAGGCCCCGGAAACGGGGCTTTTTTATTAATATGACTTTGTTGAAATGTATAAACACGTTTTTTGTTAAGAATTCGAAAACACCGGCTTTAATAGAGCCTGGTATAACTTTATTTTTGTTTCAATGGCCGCTAAACGTAAAACAGAAATGAGTTTAAAAGAGGTAATAGCCTTAATTACCTTACTTGACGATCCGGATGAGATAATTTACTCACAGGTTAGAGATCGTTTCGTAACACTCGGACCTCCCGCAATACCGCACCTGGAAACAGCCTGGGAAAACAGTTTTGATGCCATCATGCAAAAACGCATCGAAACCATTATTCATACAATACAATTCGAAACACTTCAGAAAGCCCTGAAAGCCTGGGCGAAGGAAGATTCTGAAGATCTTTTGAAAGGCGTATTGATGATCGCCCGCTACCAGTACCCTGATTTGGACGAAAACAAAGTAAAAAAACAGTTACAACAAATTAAACAGGACGTTTGGCTTGAACTGCATGAAGATCTTACAGCTCTTGAAAAAGTTAAGATCATCAATCATATTTTATTCGAAGTGCATCAGTTCAGTGGAAACATTACAAATTATCACGCCCCTCAAAATTCTTTCATAAATAACGTTCTCGAAAGTAAAAAGGGTAACCCCCTGATGTTAAGCGTGGTTTACATGCTTATCTGCAAAGAGCTTAATATTCCTGTTTACGGTATCAATTTGCCACAACATTTTGTGCTGGCTTATATTAACGATTATGCCAACCTGATAGACGTGAACAATAAAACACTTTCAAACAATATTCTTTTTTACATCAATCCTTTCAGTAAAGGTTTAATGTTTAATCAAAAAGACATTGACCAGTTTCTGAAACAGCTGAACCTCGAACCCGAAGCAAAATATTATCTGCCATGCA
>JAEUTM010000547.1 GCA_016788025.1 Bacteroidia bacterium | reverse complement strand
TCCAATCACAAAACGCGGGAATTTTTCACGTTCTACAATTTTCACCTTGAATCCCTGTTTGTTGATGTGAGCACTTGCTATGCAACCTGCAGGTCCTGCTCCAATTACCAACACATCTACTTTCTCCTGACGCATCATTTTACTTTTTTACATTTTAAAAAGGAGTGGCTAATACCAATATGATCTACTTGTTCAACAACCTTCAAGCCAGATTGTTCGATTAGTTTTAAAAATATTTTACTGTCATACATCTGGCTATTGCCATTTGCCATTGCCGTGAAATAAAGGGAAGTCATCTGCAAACTAAAAGCTGAGGCCTCAAAACGTTGTTTATCCCAGAAGGTCTCTAAAATATATACATAACCATTCTCGTCGAGTGCTTCGGCGCAGCGTTTCAGAATAGAAACGATTTCCTGTTCTGAAAAACAATCTAAAAACTGGCTCATCCAGATGCCATCAAAACCTTTCGGGAATTTTACATTCTCATCAAGGATGTTTGCCTCATGAAAATCAATTCTGCTTTCCAGTCCTTTTGATTTGATGTTTTCTTTCGCAAGTGCTGTCTGGCCGGGAAGGTCCATGATTGTCATGTGAACCTTTGGATCATAATTTACACAGGCAATAGACCATTTACCGGTATTACCGCCGATGTCCAGTAGTTTTGCCGGATTCTGTTTCATCACCAGGGGTAGAACTCCTTCAAAAGCATTGTCAGAGTAATAATGATCAAAACGAAACCAGCTTTCCTTAGAGGTGCCCGGTAAACGTGAAAGCCCTTCGTAAATAGTATTCCACGGGCCAAGCACTTTTAATCCTTCCGGTTTCCCGTTTTTAATGCTGTCGCCCAAATGGTTGAGGCCCAGGTAACATACATCCTGCGAGAAATCCATATTTACCCGCGTAAGTTCGTCATGCAGAATAAAATAACCTGTCTTTGTAATATGATATTTCGAGTCGTTTACGGTAATTAATCCAATGCCCAGACCAGCCTCCACCAAAACTCTTACACCATAGTTCGATAAATTGACCTTTTTAACGATCGCTTCAAGACTGATGCCGGCTTTTCTCGAATTTGATATTTCGGCTAGGATTCCACTGTCTCTTAAAATTTTACTAGCCTGGAAAACAAATGGCGCGAATGCTATCCATTGCGCATATTCTTTAGCTTCAAGTGCGTTTCGTTTGTCAGTTGCAAAAAACTCCATTTTTGTTGGGGAAAGAGAACAAATATATAACAAAGACCCTAATTCCAGTATGACTTAGTGTAGTTTACGCACAATTGTTAAGAACTAATCCGCACCCAAAAGTTTTCGTATATTCGCGTTCTTTAAAAATTAAAGCACACAAGCGTTATGATCACTCTGGGTGGCCGAAAACTCACTGCTGACGAATGTTATGATATCCTTATCCATAACACTCCAATTGAGCTAGACGATAAGGCACTTTCACGTGTTTACCAGAGTTATTTTTTTCTGAAGGAATTTATTAAAGACAAGCTCATTTACGGCATCAATACCGGGTTTGGGCCTATGGCGCAGTATAAGATCAGCGACGAAGACCAGGTTCAATTGCAATACAACCTGATCCGCAGTCACTGTTCCGGGAGCGGGAAAGCTATTGATGTATTGAATGTGAAGGCCCTGATGCTGGCGCGTTTGAGTACGCTCATGCGTGGGTATTCGGGAATTCATCCCGATGCGGTGGTATTGTTAAAGGAGCTCATTAACAGAGACATTTGTCCGGTTATATACGAACATGGCGGACTTGGTGCCAGTGGTGATCTCGTGCAATTAGCCCATCTTGCGCTTGCCCTTATTGGTGAGGGAGAAGTGCATTACAAAGGAAATATTACCGACACTGCTACGGTTTTCAAAAAAGAAGGACTAAATCCATTGCAGGTTCATATCCGTGAAGGCCTGGCTTTAATGAACGGGACTTCGGCCATGTGCGGAATTGGACTTGTAAACCTTGTACACGCCCGTAATCTTGTTAAACAGTCTATTGCGGCTACCAGCATCATCCTGGAAATGGTACAATCTTTTGATGATCACTTTTCGAATGAGTTGAACAGTGTAAAATATCATAAAGGTCAAAACGATGTTGCGGCCTGGATCCAACAATTCCTTGGCGACAGCAAGCTGATCAAAAAGCGTGAAAAACACTTGTATAACCAACCGATCAAGGAAAATATCCTTAAGGATAAAGTACAGGAGTACTATTCGATTCGTTGTGTTCCCCAGATCCTGGGCGCCATACAAGACACCATTGCGTATGCCGAAGAAGTTATTGTTAACGAAATCAATTCGGTGAATGATAATCCGATTATTGATTACGAAAATAAAAATGTGTTCCATGGTGGTAATTTCCATGGGGATTACCCGGCCCTTGAAATGGACAAACTGAAAATCGTTATCACCAAACTCTCTATGCTTTGTGAGCGCCAGCTTAATTTTCTACTGAATGATAAATTAAACGGCATTCTCCCTCCATTCATTAATCTTGGAACATTAGGACTTAACCTGGGTATCCAGGGCGTTCAGTTTCCTGCAACCTCAACTACTGCAGAAAATCAAACTTTGAGTTTCCCGATGTATGTTCATAGCATTCCAAGTAACAACGATAACCAGGATATAGTAAGTATGGGAGCTAACGCCTCGCTTCTTACGCAGAAAGTTATCTATAACACTTACGAGGTTATTGCCATTGAGTTTTTAGCACTGATCCAGGGGATTGAACACCTTGGAATACAATCTGAAATTTCTGAAAATGCAAAGGAGTACTACAAAGAACTGAGAGCGATAGTACCAGCATTTAAAGAAGATAGCATAAAATATAAAGATCTTGAATTGATTAAAAGCTGGTTAAAGGCAAGACCAGGATTTAATTAAAAATGAATATTTTTTAAATTTGCACAATTAAATCTGAGTTGAAAACATGACAAAATTTGCACTGGTAACAGGAGGTTCGAGGGGGATTGGAAGAGCTATCTGCATTACGCTTGCAGAAATGGGCTATAATATTCTCATCAATTATCAGTCAAACGAAACCGAAGCAAACAATACTCTTGCTTTGGTGAAAGAGAAGGGAGTGAGTGGAGAAATTATGAAGTTTAATGTTTCCAACCAGGATGAAGTGAACGCAGTACTTGGCACCTGGATTGAGAACAACAAAGATAAAGAGATTGCAGTACTTGTAAATAATGCAGGGATCCGCAAGGACAACCTGATGATGTGGATGAGCGACCAGGAATGGCATTCCGTGATGGATATAGCTGTTGACGGATTCTTTTATGTGACCCGCCTGATCATTAAAAACATGCTGGTTAAAAAATATGGCAGAGTGATCAATGTGGTTTCTCTATCTGGATTAAAAGGTCTTCCAGGGCAAACCAATTATTCGGCCTCCAAAGCTGCTGTGATTGGTGCAACCAAGGCCCTTGCACAGGAAGTTGGAAGAAGAGGAATTACCGTGAATGCGGTAGCTCCTGGTTTTATCAAAACAGACATGACGCATGACCTGAATGAAAAAGATTTTAAATCCTTAATTCCGATGAATCGTTTTGGCGAAGCGCAGGAAGTTGCGGATGTTGTGGCCTGGCTGGCTTCAGACAAATCGACTTATGTAACGGGACAGGTAATATCAGTAAATGGAGGACTATATTCTTAAATCATGAGAAGAGTTGTCATAACGGGAATGGGCATTTGGTCTTGCCTGGGGAATAACCTCGAGGAAGTTACGAAGTCGCTCAAGGAAGGAAAATCAGGTATCGTGTATGATCCGCAACGGGAAGACTGGGGATACCGCTCATGTTTAACAGGGAAAGTGGATGTTCCTCAGCTAAAAGGAGTTCTCGATCGTCGTGCACGCGTACAACTCTCTGAAGAAGCCGAATACGCTTACATGTCGACGCTTGAAGCGTTGAAGAATGCAAAAATGGAACAAGAATGGATCGACAAGAATGAAGTTGGGATTTTATTCGGAAACGACAGCAGTGCGAAGGCCGTAATGGAAGCCATTGACATTGCACGTGCAAAAAAAGACACAACACTTATTGGTTCAGGTTCAATTTTTCAATCGATGAATTGTACTGTTACAATGAACCTTTCCACAATCTTCAGACTTAAGGGAATTAATTTTACGATCAGCGGCGCTTGTGCCAGCGGTTCTCACTCCATTGGCATTGGTTACCTGATGATCAAATGGGGCTTGCAAAACCACGTGATATGTGGCGGCGCGCAGGAAGTTAATCCCTATGCATTTGGAAGTTTTGATGGCTTAAGCGCCTTTTCCATTAACCCTGAGCCAACCAAGGCATCGAGACCATTTGATAAGGACCGTGATGGCCTGGTTCCAAGTGGAGGAGCTGCTACGGTGATTTTAGAAGATTACGAGTCGGCGATTAAACGCGGCGCTCCGATTATTGCGGAAGTTGTTGGATATGGTTTTTCATCCAATGGCGAACATATTTCGAACTCAAGCGTTGAAGGACAGGTTCGTTCGCTGGAAATGGCGATTAAAGATGCCGGCATTACCAGTTCAGACATTGATTATATTAACGCACACGCTACGTCTACACCAGGAGGTGATAAAGCCGAGGCTGTTGCCATTCACCAGGTATTTGGCAAAGACAACACACCGGTAAGTTCAACAAAATCAATGACAGGTCATGAATGCTGGATGGCCGGAGCCAGCGAGATTGTTTACTCTACATTGATGATGCAAAATGATTTTATTGCACCCAATGTTAACTTCGAAAACCCTGATGAAGACTCGGCTAAGCTGAACATCGTAAACAAAACTGTTAATAAAAAGATAAATACTTTTCTGAGTAATTCTTTCGGATTTGGAGGAACAAACTCAACTTTGATTATTAAAAAATATAATCCGCAATAAGCGCAAACCCCATGATGACAAAAGAAGAGATCAAATCGAAAGTAAACGAGTTCCTGGTAGACGAGTTTGAGGTGGACATCAATAAGATCCAGCCGGACGCTAACATGCGTGAGACCCTGGACCTTGACAGCCTGGATTATGTTGACCTGGTAGTAGTGATCGAAAGCAACTTCGGTTTCAAAGTAGTAGGTGAAGATTTCATCAACATCCATACCTTCGAGAATTTTTACGACTACTGCTATCAAAAAGTTAGTCAGAAAGAGACCGCATAAGATCTACAATGCCTGAGAACAGCAAATGGGAAGGAAAAACCCGGGGCGGATTAAGCGGGCATAAAATCTTTGTTTTTATCTTAAATACGTTCGGGCTACGAAGCGCTTATTTTCTTCTGCGTTTCGTAGCTTTTTACTTTTTGCTTTTTGCAAAATCCACAAAAACATCTCTTAAATATTTCCGGGAGATACACGGTTATGGCCGTTTTAAATCATGGCGCGCTGCTTACCGGAACTATTTTATTTTCGGGCAGATCTTATTGGATCGTGTAGCCCTGCTCTCAGGCGTTAAAACAAATTTCACCATCGAACACGAAGGTCAGGCCGAAAATCTTCGCAGCCTTAAAAACAAAGGAAAGGGCAGCATCCTGCTCAGCGCTCACATTGGCAATTGGGAAATTGCCGGCCAAATGCTTGAAGTCCTTGACCAGAAGTTTAACATTCTTATGTACGATAACGAGGCAGAAAAAATGAAAGCTTACCTCGACGGTGTCATGGGAAAAAAAAGCTACAATATCATTGCCATTCGCGATGCAGACATGAGCCATCTCGTAGAGCTGCACTCCGCCTTTTCGAATAACGAAATGGTAGTAATGCACGGCGACCGTTATTTGCCCGGCACTCCAACCATTGAAAAAACATTCATGGGGAAGAAAGCTAAATTTCCGGTAGGTCCATTTCTAATGGCTGTCAAGTTTGGTGTTCCCATCGTACTGGTGTTTGCCCTAAAAGAAACCCGCTCACACTATCATTTTTTTGCGCTACCTCCTATAGAAGTAAAACGCGCACGCAGCAAGGAGCAGCTGGAAAAAGCCATTTCTGAAGTTTCCGATAAATATGTGGAAGCGGTAGAAAACATGGTAAAAAAATACCCGGATCAGTGGTTTAATTTTTATGATTTCTGGGCTTCTGAGAGCTAAACGCTTGCGCCCTGGCTTCAGCGTTGGCGCAGAATCAAGAACCAAGAGCCAAGACTAATTGAAGGCAATTTACCTTGCATCCTGCCTCCTGGATCTATTACCCCAAATTCCCTTATCTTTGCGGCACAAACCCCAGATGCAGACCAGGCTCATTATAGTCCTTGTGTACCTCATATGTTCTTTTTCAGGTAACACACAATCTTCTTTCAGCAAAGAGGACTTTTATATTGCAATGTCATCTGACGATCTTTTGAAAGTGAATGAACAAATCACAAAAATTCAGTCAAATTCTTCAATCAGCAACAGGCAGGCTTACCTGGGTGCTGCCCAAATGAAAAAAGCCGGACTGAGCGGTCAAGCCTCTGAAAAGCTTAATTTGTTTAAAATTGGACATCAAACGCTGGAACAAGCCATAAAAAAAGACACCCTTAATCCCGAGTTGAGATTTATGCGTCTCATTGTACAGGAAAATAGCCCAAAAATTCTGAATTATCATAATAACCTGAACCAGGATGCTGCGTATCTTTGCAGAAACTATAAAATGCTTGATGTGGTAACCCGTCGGGCTGTTTTAAACTACTGTCAAACCTCAAAAATCCTTTCGGCAAAGGACCTCGTATATGAGTAAAAAAATACTTGTTCTCTATTATACACAAACAGGCCAGCTGGAGGAGATTCTTAAATCCTTTCTGGAGCCTTTTTCCGGGTCGGAACACGAGTTAGAAATGATTCGTGTGTATCCTGAAAACGATTATTCTTTCCCTTGGTCCGGAAAACGTTTCTTTAGAGAAATGCCTGAATGTGCCAGTGGATCTGTTGTTCCACTGAAACCATTTTCGCTTAAGCAGAAGGCTTACGATCTGATCGTATTGGGATACCAACCCTGGTTCCTGTCCCCCAGCCCACCTGTAAACAGCATTCTGCAAAATGCAGATGTAAAATCTGTTTTAAAAAACACCCCGGTACTTACCATTACAGGTGCCCGGAACATGTGGATCAGCGCTTTAGAACGCATTAAAAAATCGTTAAAAGAGAGTGGCGCGAAGCATGCCGGAAATATAGTTCTGGTTGACAAGGCACAGAATCACGTTAGCGTGGTTACCATTTGTTACTGGATGTTTAGTGGGAAAAAGGATAAATTTATGGGATTCTTCCCCAAACCAGGGGTTTCTGAGCATGATATCCATCACGCTTCGGTTTTTGGCGCCATTGTAAAAAAACACCTGGAAAAAGGAAGCTGGTCTGAGCTTCAAAATGAACTTTTTGAAAATAAAGCTGTTGTAATTAACTACAACCTTATGTACACAGAACTTAAAGGCTCAAGATTATTCGGCATATGGGCTTCCATTATAAAAAAGAAAAAAAACAAAGATGCCTGGCTTGTTCTATTCAAGTATTATCTTATTATTGCACTTTTTATCGCCGCACCCATCATTCTGAGCTTACATACCATACTTGTGAGACCATTTATTGGGAAACGCGTTAAAAAACAATTCAACTATTATTCAGGAGTAAACTATAACTAAGAATGTCATTTCAACCCGTATATATTATCAATACTTCTTCATTCCTTCCAAACGAACCTGTGGAGAATGCAGATATGGAGAAGTACCTGGGTTATATCAATAATTCGCCTTCCCGTTCCAAGAGTATTGTACTAAGAAACAATGGCATCAAACGTCGTTTCTACGCAATCAACAAGGAAGGAAAAATTACGCACAATAACGCGCAACTCACTGCATTAGCAGTAAGGGCCTTGTTTGCAAAACCTGAAGATCTCAAATCTATTCAGCTCCTGAGCTGCGGAACCTCATCACCCGACCAGATGATGCCTTCACACAGCGTAATGGTACATGGTTTATTGCCGGAAACCAACAACATAGAGGTTGTTTCACCCTCTGGCGTTTGCTGCGCCGGTATGCATGCGCTTAAATATGCTTACCTGTCCATAAAAACGGGTGAAGTTGAACGCGCGATAACCGCAGGTTCGGAAAGGATTTCTCCTGCCCTGGCATCGGGCAGTTATGAGGACGAGGTAAATAAACTGAAAGAGCTTGAGAAAGATCCCTATATCGGATTTGAAAAAGAATTCCTGCGCTGGATGTTATCTGACGGGGCTTCTGCTTTTTTATTATCCAACAAACCAAATGCTTCCGGCCTAAGCCTGAAAATAGAATGGATGGAAGGTTTTTCTTTTGCCAACGAACATGAAGCCTGTATGTATATGGCCGCAGACAAAAATCCTGACGGTACATTAAAAGGTTATCTTGATTTCACTCAGCAGGAAATGATGGCAAAATCGGTGCTGAGCATTAAACAGGACGTAAAGCAACTCAGTAAAAATATTGTAGTGCTTGGAGGCATCGGTCTTAAAAAAGTACTAGAGAAACACAAATTAAACTCCAGCGAAGTAGACTATTTTTTACCACACCTTTCGAGCGGATTTTTCAGGGATAAAGTACATGATAAAATGGTTGAGAACGGGACGCCGATTCCTTATGAGAAATGGTTTGTGAATTTAAGTGAAGTTGGAAATGTGGGCGCTGGTTCGGCTTATCTAATGGTTGACGCTCTCTTTAAAAGCGGGAAACTGAAAAAAGGTGAAAAAATCCTGCTGCTTGTTCCCGAAAGCGGTCGTTTCTCCTATATGTATGCTCTGTTAACTGTGTGTTAACCGTTGGTCAATTCTATTCTTTATTGGCGCAAATTTTCGTAGGTTTAATATCAAATGAAAAAAGAAGAAATTCCGCAGGATAAAAGCGCATTGGATAATGTAACCAAAGAACTTTGTTATGCTGTTGACAACAATGGGAACTATACTACCGGCCTCAGCACAGGTTGGGAGGTGAAAGCTTCTGCCCTCGACGCAGCCTGGAAAGACATCGATAAACGTATTGAACAGATTAAACAACAGATCAAAAACAAGGAGTTAAGTCCGATAGCCTATTTTATGGAATTGCGGCTGATGGATTTTCAGATCCTGGCCGCATACAGCGGCTTCTGGGAATGGCAGATCAAACGCCATCTAAAACCTCATGTTTTTGAAAAACTCTCTTCGCGCCAATTGGAAAAATATGCGAAAGCCTTTAATGTAAGTGTGGAAGAACTAAAACGTATTTCCTGATGTCAGAATTTAAACACTTACAAGCGGCCCATTGCGAAAATGGAGTTACCACCGGATTGCTCAATTCTATTGGTGTCCACATTACAGAACCATTGGCTTTTGGAATTGGCTCGGGACTATTCTACATCTATATTCCATTTCTTAAAATAAATCACGGACCGGCAATTGCATTCAGAACCATGCCGGGAAACATTTTTCGTCGGACTTGTAATAGTCTTGGGATACCAGTTGTGCGCAAAAAATTTTCTTCCGAAAAAGAAGCGGAGAGATTTTTACTGGAACGCATCGATGAAGGTAAACCCGTTGGGGCCCAGGTTGGTGTTTATTACCTGACTTATTTCCCAAAAGAATACCGTTTCCATTTTAATGCGCATAATATTATTGTTTACGGCAGGAAGGACGACAACTTCCTGATCAGCGATCCTGTAATGGAAGGCGTAACCACCTTAACCTCTTACGAACTAGAACGTGTGCGCTTTGCAAAAGGTCCATTTGCGCCAAAAGGACAAATCTATTATCCTAAGGAAGCGAAACCGGTAAGCAGAGAACAAATGCAAAAAGCAATTGTAACTGGCATTAAGAGAAACGTTCGCGACATGCTCTACATTCCCGGAAACATTGCCGGTGTGAGAGGCATTAAATACACAGCGAACAAAATTAAAAAATGGAGAGATACACTAGGACTTGAAAAGGCGGGACTCTATCTCGCGCAGTTGGTAAGAATGCAGGAAGAAATTGGAACCGGAGGAGGTGGCTTTCGTTACATCTATGGTGCCTTTTTACAGCAGGCACAGGAATATCACCCGAATCAACCACTCAAAGACATTTCAAAACAATTTACAAAAGCCGGTGATCTCTGGCGTGATTCTGCTGTTCAGGCTTCCGGAATTTATAAAGGCAGGATAACTGAGCAAAAGGATTTTGATAAAATGGCTGACTATCTCTATGAAATCGCCGAGCTTGAAAAAGCTGCATTTATTTCGCTGTCAAAACTAAAATGGTAATCAATGTCGGCCGCACTTGAAATATCAAAATTACAGTTCAGTTATACCAAGCCGGCACATAGCTGTTTTACAGCTTTAGATCTTAAAATCGAAAAAGGGGAACGTTTTGGTCTTTTTGGTCCGAACGGCGCCGGGAAAACAACGCTCATGCACTGTATGACGGGTCTTTTAAGTTATACCGGTGGCAGCATTAAAATTTTCGGGAAGGAACTCAGTCAGAATTTAAATGAGTTAAAAAAACAATTGTGACTGGTGCCACAGGATTTTGCATTTTACCAGGAGCTTAGTCCCGCTGAGAACCTTGCTTACTTTGGCGCAATGTACGGCTTGCAAAAAAATGAGATTAAAAACAGGACAGAAGAATTGTTACAGGTAATGAACCTGTCAGACGTAACGCACAAACAGGTAGGCTTGTTTTCAGGCGGCATGAAGCGCCGTGTGAATCTTGCTATTGGAATTCTGCACAAACCAGCTCTTTTATTCCTCGACGAACCAACGGTTGGGGTAGATGTGCAAACGAGACAAGACATCATTGCTTATCTTAAAAAATTAAACAAAGACGGTACAACGCTTATATATACTTCTCATCAGCTGAATGAGGCGCAGGACTTATGCGATCATATTGCACTTATAAGTGATGGAAGGATTATTGCAGATGATACAACGGAGAATTTATTCAGGCAGCACAGCGAAACCCATCTCGAAAACCTTTTTTTACAATTAACCAGCAAAAACGTTTAGGTGTCTAAACTTTGGGCCAGCATAAAAAAAGATCTTCTGATCCTGTCCAGAGACAGGATAGGTTTGACACTTATGTTTGGAATGCCCGTGGTTCTGGCCGTGCTGATCACTGCCATTCAAAATAATACCTTTAAACTTGTTAACGACAATAAGATCCCTCTGCTGATTTCTAACCAGGACACGTCAGTCTATAGCCGTCAGTTTATCGACATTATAAAAAAAACAGGCGCATTTGATCTGAAAGAAATATCCGAAACTCTTCCCGAACAGGAAATTGAGGAACGGATGTACAAAAAAGATGCATTAACCGCCGTTATAATTCCCGCTGACTTTTCGCATGCAGTTAAAACAAAAGCAGGATATTTCAGTAAAAAAGTATTCTCCGACCTTGGCCTTACTAACGACAGTCTGAGTAGCAACGAGGAAAAGTATTTACCTCTTGAAGTTCTTTATCATCCTGTACTACAGGAGTCCTTTCGGCAGTCAATCCAGGGAAGCCTGAGAGCAGCTCTTCAATTGCTTGAAAATAAATTGCTGATCCGTGAGCTTTATTCATCGGTAAATGAAAAAAAATCTCCTGAAAGCACGGAAGATGAAATGCAAAAAAGTCAAACTGTTTTAAAGGAGCGTATTATTTCCAGGAACGATCAGGGCAGCATTCCAAATGCCACACAACATAATATTCCGGCCTGGACAGTCTTTGCGATGTTCTTTGTGGTGGTATCTATGGGAAGCGCCATAGTTAAGGAAAAACTCACAGGTAGTTTTGTTCGTCTCAGAACCATACCCTCCAGTTATATTTTTTCCCTGTTCTCAAAACAAATCGTGTACTTATTGG
>JAEUTM010000516.1 GCA_016788025.1 Bacteroidia bacterium | reverse complement strand
CACAACCGCGTCATCATCAAAAATCCAGGTGTAACCAGCACCCTGCGTTACTAAATGGCCCTGGGAAGCCGAAGCGTCAACTGTAAAAGTTCCATCACTTTTACATACTATGGTGTCGCTTATGGTAAAACTCGGAGTGATTTCCCTGATTTTAATCACCCGGCTATACATATACGAAGGACATCCGTTAGAGTTGATGGCGGTAATTATCGCTGTGTAATCTCCTGCAGCAGAATAGGTGTGTGCAACCAATGTAGATGTGACGGCTCCTGCCATGCAACTAATTGCTGTAGAGCTTTGGTCTCCGAAATCAATGGTAGCACCCGTGGCGTCGTTCACGTAGCAACTAAAATCTACGGATTTTTTATTTCCGGTACATTGTGTTTGAAAACGGAACCTTGCTACAGGTCCGTTAACGGTAATTGTCTGTGGTATGACGGAAGTCGTCGCACATCCCCGCTGACTGACGGAAAGTGTAAAGCCATGAATCCCTACATGATTAAAAGCCCCAACGGCAGCGTTGTTAGAGATACAACCAGAAAAATAACCTGCATCGCTTTCCACGTGCCAGATGGAAGTGCTACTCGATGGACTTGCAGCGAGATTTACAGTTACCTGTTGCCCGGCACAGACGGGCGAGGATGGTAAGGTATAGCTAATTGTAGGCGGATTGCTTACCGTAATGGTATCGATAAAAGACACATCTGTACATCCCATTGCCGTTTGTATGACCAGAAAGGGTGTATACGTGCCCGAGGAAGTATAGGTGAAGGGTTGAGCAATAACGTTTGAACCTGTTCCAACAACCACGTTTACTCCATCGCCGGCATTCCAGGTATAACTTGTTATGGGATTTAAAGGTGCGCCGCTGACGGGATTGATGAGATTGTCGAAATAACTGTGGTCGGTTAACGTTACCGTAAGAGGTGCGCAACCTTCACGAACACTTTTATGAAAAAATGCTGTCGGTCGCCAGATGGTGTCAAAGGTTTGAACAATAGTGGCACTACAGCCTATAGCAGACCGCGCTAGTAATGTTACGTTTGGATGATAGGGTCCTGGAATTACATAAGGGTTTGCACTGATCTGGGAAGCGATAATTGTTGGATTAACAGCGGTAGATGTGTACTCTCCAGCTGGCTCAGTCCAATGTTTTACGGTCCAGGTGTAAGACAAAACATTCGCGGTATTAAGTGTGCTTTGATTCAAATAAGCCAGTGAAAATGATGGGCTGCAGGTATAATCGGCAGATACAGGTACAAATGTTGGTGTGATTTTCTCCACCATAACGGTGCGCGTAATACTCGTAATACAGGTACCGCTCACAGCCGTAAATGTCAGCGTTTTTAGTCCTGGTGTTGTATAGGCTACAACTGATCCGGTGTATGGTGTATTGGGTGAGAGTATTGGGGGTATAGGGTTTGGAGGGATTGGCAGAGGAAATCCGAGTACCCCTCCACCGTTATCTAAATCAAGGCTAATACTTGGCATATTGGATTGCACTGTGATATCAACGTAAGGTTCACCCTGACTATTGATACAAACCGTGGGCAACAAAGATGCGGAAACGGTAGGCGACATGAGGGAAATCGGTATAACGGTTGTGTTGCTACAGCTATTATTATCCGTTACAGTGAGTGAGGCGCCATAAGTTCCCTGAGGCTGAAAAAGTATGGGTCCCGCTACAGCTCCCGTCCCAGAGCCAAAAGAACCAAAATTCCAGGCGTACGTAAGTCCACCTCCCAGCGGAGAGCCGGATGATGAGCCCGAGCCATTAAAACTTGCATTCAGAGAGGTAGAACATGTAGAGGCAGCCGGACTCACATTCACTGAGACATTTGGAAGTAAGGAAACGTTGATACCGGTTCCCGGCACATTTACAAAACATCCCGTGAGAGTATTTTGAATGGTGAGGATGGGATTAAATGTTCCCTGGGAAGTATATGCATGGCTCACCGGGTTTCCCTGAGAAATGTTCCCATCACCAAAATCCCATTTATAAATGACATTTGACATTGGACTGGTTCCCGAAAAATTCACAATCATGCCTGCGCAGTGAGAAGCCGGTAAGGTTGGAGTAAAAGCTCCCGTAGGTTGCGGATTTACAACGACTGTAGCCGTAGCGGTTACCGGATTTCCGCCAACGATAGCTGAAAATGTTACCGTGTAAGTTCCCAGGTTTGGATAACTGTGCTGTGTTGGATTTTGATTTGAAGTAGGAGAACCATCCCCAAAGTTCCAGCTAATGCCCGTTGGTGTTCCGGTGCCGGCGTAAGTAAAAATAGCATTAGTGATGCCGTTGGGTAAACATCCATTCGTATTACTAATGGTAATTTGAGAAAAAAGACCTTTAAATATACAAACGATGAAAAAGCACGTAAGGGCTAGAGTTCTTAATTTGCACATGTCAGAAAAAAGTATAACTTTGGGTACTCATTTAAACAAATATAACATATTTTTCCACCCAATAATCGTGCCGCAGTGAAAAAAATTACCCTTATAGTTCTGTTATTTTGTTCCATTATTTGTAGCGCTCAAAACTCAAAAAAAACACTCCCTTCAAAAACCTCAACCGCGAAAAATGTAAAGGGGAAATATCAATCTGCCCAAACCCAAAACCTCGTTAATACTCTGTCTCATGACACCTGTCTGAATAAGAAGTTCTCTGTGGTTATTTATGTACTTATGGATACGGTTGTCGCTTCTCAACCGGGTTACCCGGGTGTAGGTGCAGCAACACCGGGCAAT
>JAEUTM010000500.1 GCA_016788025.1 Bacteroidia bacterium | reverse complement strand
TTTTCGGAAATACTCGCAAGCAATTTTACTTTTTGTGACTGTAAATAATTATAAGTTGCGTGAATATCGTCGGTTTTTATTTTCGCACAAAAAAGGCCAAGATCCCCTAAATGAGGTTTAAAAGCAGAAGCTTGAGGTGTACGACTGGTATACTGCCAGATCTCGAAACCACCACCACCTTTAATGTTAATGGCAAGTATCGCATGTCGTTTATGAGGTTTGCCACCGGTGTAAGGCAACATCAGGTTAGCTTCTGCTGCTTCTTCGAAGATAGGAATGTCCATACCGAAATGTTTGTTGTACCATTTAAAACCTTCATGAACATTGGACACTCCAATGCCAACCTGTTGAATACCGGATATAATATACTTGCTCATAGGCAGCAAATATATTATAAAAAAGATTAAGCAAATTTTCATCCAGTAGGTCTAAAACTGAAAGGATCCTAAACGATTTCAGGTGATTAATTGCCCCGTTAAAATTATATGAAAACCAAACTGTAAATGAACACAGGGTGATCCCGAAAAGGTCGGCGCTTAAAGAGCGCGGGGGCAAAAAAAGCCTGGATTCTTATGCAGAGGCGTTAATTCACAATTATTTAACGGTTTTTTGGCTCTTAAGTGGCTATAATTGAGGCAAATTGCTAAAAAATGCCTATCTTTGCCGCCTTAAAATTTACTCATGTCTGAAATTAGGAACATCGCCATTATTGCCCACGTTGACCACGGTAAAACTACTTTGGTTGACAAGATTCTGCACACCTGCAAATTATTTCGTGAAAACCAACAAACAGGGGAGCTGATCCTGGATAATAATGACCTGGAACGTGAACGCGGGATTACTATTCTCGCTAAAAACGTTTCGGTAACTTATAAAGGAACCAAAATTAACATTATCGACACCCCAGGCCACGCGGACTTTGGTGGTGAGGTGGAGCGCGTCATGAATATGGCCGATGGTGTTATCCTTTTAGTGGATGCATTCGAAGGACCGATGCCACAAACACGTTTCGTAACGCAAAAAGCAATTTCAGCTGGTAAAAAAGCAGTGTTGGTTATCAATAAAGTAGATAAACCAAACTGTCGTCCAGACGAAGTGCATGACGGAGTGTTTGACTTGTTCTTTAATCTAGGAGCTAACGAAGATCAATTAGACTTCCCGACTGTTTACGGTTCAAGTAAACAAGGCTGGATGGGTCCGGATTGGAAAACACCAACCGATGGCATCACTTATTTATTGGATACTATTCTTGAGAAAATACCTGTTGCGCCAAAACGCGAGGGAACTTTACAGATCCAGATCACTTCACTAGACTATTCTACTTATATCGGTCGTATAGCAATTGGTCGTGTGTATCGTGGTACTATTAAAGAAAACATGCCTGTGAGCGTAGTAAAACGTAATGGCAGTGTTCAGAAATCACGCATCAAAGAACTTTATGTGTTTGACGGTTTGGGAAAAGTAAAAGTTTCTGAAGTTACTGCTGGGGATATTTGTGCGTTTACCGGTATCGAGGGATTTGAAATTGGTGATACCGTTGCTGATTTTGAGAATCCGGAAGGCATGCCGACCATGCATATTGACGAGCCAACGATGAGCATGTTGTTTACAATTAACAACTCTCCTTTTTTCGGCAAGGACGGAAAGTTTGTGACTTCGCGTCACTTACGTGATCGTTTATATAAAGAACTTGAAAAAAACCTGGCAATGCGCGTTGAAGAAACATCTTCACCTGATTCTTATTTAGTTTTCGGACGCGGTATCCTTCACTTATCGGTATTGATTGAAACGATGCGTCGTGAAGGTTACGAATTACAATTAGGACAGCCTCAGGTAATTATTAAAGAAATTGATGGCGTTAAATGTGAGCCAATTGAGGTTTTAACGGTTGACGTTCCTGAGGAATCTTCGTCTAAGGTAATTGACCTTGTGAGTCAGCGTAAAGGCGATATGCTTGTGATGCAGCCAAAAGGCGATTTAGTACACATGGAATTTGAAATTCCTTCACGTGGAATTATCGGTTTGCGTAACAACGTATTAACTGCCACTGCAGGGGAAGCTATTATGGCACACCGCTTCAAGGCTTACGAACCATGGAAAGGAAACATTCCAAGTCGTATCGCTGGGGTGTTAATCAGTAAAGACAAAGGAACGGCCGTTGCTTACAGTATTGATAAACTGCAAGATCGCGGAAAATTCTTCGTAGAAGCAGGAGAAGAAATCTATCCTGGCATGATCATCGGAGAGCATATTCGTCCGGATGATTTAGTGGTAAATGTTTGTACAGAGAAACAATTAACCAACATGCGTGCGAGTGGAACGGACGAAAAAATGCGTATTGCTCCAAAAATTAAATTCAGCCTGGAAGAAGCGATGGAATACATTCAACGCGACGAATACGTTGAGATTACGCCAAACTTTATTCGTTTGAGAAAAATCTATCTCGACGAGAACGAGCGTAAGCGTATGGCTAAACAGCTAGAGGCACAATAAAATAACCTTTTAATAGATCCCGGTTAGCAATGGTTGACCGGGATTTTTTATTGTTGTTATATTTGAACAGATTTAGCGCTGATGGAAAACACCTACGCAGAGCAGATATTGGAATCCTACAGAAAATTTGTTAGCGCGCATGCGCCGCTTTCCGACGAAACCTGGAAGCTAATGAAGCCGATAGTGAGCGTTGGCTCTTGTAACAAAGGGGAGCGGTTCATCGAAGAAGGTAAGATCTGTCAGCATGTTTATTATATCTTTAGCGGAAGTGCAAGATCCTACTCCAATAGAGATGGAGATGAAATTACGACGGGTCTTTATCTCGAGGGAGTCTGTGTAACAAATATGAAAAGTTTGTCGACACAAAGTGTTTCTACAATCAATGTTCAGGCACTCGAACCCATGCAATTCGCAAAGTTAAGCCGTAATGAGCTCATGTCTTTATACGACCAATCCGTTGAACTTCAGGCAGTAGGGAGAGCTATCCTTGAAACAATGATTGTAGAAGAAAATGAGCTGAAGGATATGTATACCTTGTATGATCCCGAGGAGCGTTATAAATTTTTATTGCAGAAATCTCCTTCTTTATTTCAGAGAGTTTCTCTTCAGTATATTGCGTCATTTATGGGTATCCGCAGAGAAACCTTAAGCCGCATTCGCAGTAAATCAGCCCGTTCGGGCCAATAAACACAAAATTTCAAAGCAGATTACGATTGTGATTTAAATCACAAGCGGTGCATTTCTATGTTCTCAACTTTGTAACGGCTTAAGAAGAAGATAAACGCGTGTGTCTCTGATAAGCCTTAACAAAATAAAAGCAATGGAAAAAGAAAAAATAGACGATATGCTGAGAGTATATATTCAGCAAATAGATCAACAAAACGCAGAAACGGTCGCTGACTTCCTCGACGAAAACTTCAGAGTTGTAATTCCAAACTTCAACAAAACAAATTCCAATCTTGTTTTATCAAGGGAACAATACCTAAACATGATAAAGGAAAAAAGGGTAGGAGGCACCAAAAGAACAATTGACGTTCGGTTTATCGAACATGAAAAAGAAATGGCGATTGTTTCGCTGATCACAAAGAATGAGCACATGACCATGCGGAGTTATCTAAACCTTTCAAAGAAAAATGACAGCTGGCTTGTCGTAAACGATATGCCGGAAATAACAAACCATTAATTTAAATTAAGATGACAAATCAAAATTTTAAAAATCACAGGAGGATCCATCCGATCTATCACTATTTTGTCGTACCCGTTTCGCTTGTTTTGATCCTTGCAGCTATTTTCAATCTCTGGATGCAGCTCTCCATTACCAATGGACTGTTATTGATTGTTGCAGTCTTTATTCACCTGATTGCATTTTTAACGCGGGAATACGCTAAAAAGAACCAGGACAGAATCATTCACTCTGAATTTAGACTTAGGTATTTTCTTTTAAGCGGTAAGAATGCGGATAGCAGGGAAACAGAGCTTTCAACAGCTCAAATTTTAGCTCTGCGTTTTGCTCCGGATGACGAGTTCATTAACCTGATGGAAGACAAAAAAACCACGACTTTAAGTCCGGTTCAGATTAAACAAAGCATTAAAAATTGGAAAGCAGATAATATGCGCGTGTAAATTATGGAAACAATTAATCAAAAACTCGTGTTTGAACACGCCATGCAAATCTTCGGAGTCGTTCCTGGGATTGTAAAAGAACTGGCAGAAAGAAGCCCGCAGGCTGCCTATGTATTTACCGAGGCAAACCGAATTATGGAAGGAGCCTCGTTCAACTCCCTTGAAATAAATGCAATCGAACTTAAAATCTCAGTACTGAATAAATGCACCTCTTGTATTAAAGGCCACAGCTATCTTCTTAAAAAGGAAGGAATGAATGAAGAAGACATCAAAAGTATAATAGCTAATGGAAATCCGCAGTCTGAGAGACTTAGAACTTTGCTCGAAGCAACGGAGAATATTTATTATGCAGGTTCTGATATTTACCCGGCTCAGGTGAGGGATGCTTTACAGGAAAATCTTTCTGACAGAGAAATAACAGAGATCATTGCGTTGATTGGGATCAAAACAATTGCAAACTACCAGAACAACTACCTGGAATCTCTTAAAAACAAATAGCCTAAAGCCTCGCTTTTATTTTGGAAGCGAGGTTTTTATTCTTTGAACAGATTTAGAATCTGCCGGTATATCTCCTCCAGATCTGTTTGTGAAATACAGTAAGGGGGCATTATATAAAGTGTATTGCCAAGTGGGCGGAGAATAATTCCGTTCGAAAGAAAATACTCGTATAGTCTATCGCGTTGAGAATTAAAATAAGAAGTGTTTTCGTTAGTTTTGATGTCAAATGCAAGAATGGTTCCGGTACAGCGAACGTTTTCAATTTTCACAATTGTTCTCAATTGCTCTGCAAATCGAGTCTGTTGAGCACAAATTCTATCGATGTTCTTAAGGTTGTTTTCTTCAAGCAGGAGATCCAAACTTGCCAGGCCAGCAGTGCAGGCGATAGGGTTTGCCGTGTAAGAGTGACCATGAAAGAGTGTTTTTAACCTATCATCCGATAAAAATGCTTCATAAATTTTCTCCGAACAAGTGGTAAGCCCAAGGGCCATTGTTCCACCGGTAAGTCCCTTCGATAAACAGATAATATCGGGCTCTTGTGGCAGGTGATTGCAGGCAAATAATTTTCCGGTTCTCCCGAAGCCCGTCATAACCTCGTCAGCAATGCAAAGTACATCATTGTCTTTACAAATTTCCAATAGGGAGTTTAAGGTATCTGCATTATACATCAACATTCCGCCGGCACCCAACACCAAAGGTTCGAAAATAAAGGCCGCGATCTGGTCTTTGTTTTCCCCGAGAGTTTGTTTTAAAAAAGAAATTGTTTTTTCCTTTACTTCTTTTTTTGGAAGTGGAATGGAAATAACGTCAAACAGATAAGAAGAGAATGCCGCGGTAAAAGCAGACCTCGCGCTCACGGACATGGCCCCGAACGTATCCCCATGGTAACTATTTTCGAAAACAATGATCTTTTCTTTTTTAATTCCCTGGTTATGCCAGAACTGGATAGCCATCTTAATGGCCACTTCCACTGCCGTTGAGCCATTATCGGAATAAAAAACTTTTGACTGATTTTTGGGAAGTATTTTCAGCAATCTTTCAGCCAGCTGAACGGCTGGCTCATGTGTAAATCCGGCAAAGATCACATGTTCAAGCCTCAGCAATTGTTCCGAAACCTTTTGTGCAATATAAGGATGCGAGTGTCCATGTATATTTACCCACCAGGATGAAACTGCATCAATATATCTTTTGCCATGTTCATCAAACAGATAAGAGCCTTGGCCCCTAACAATTCCAACGGGATCTCTGGCGGTTTTCATTTGCGTGTAGGGGTGCCAAAGAACTTGTTTGTCTCTGAAAGTAAGAGAATCACTCATCTGAAAAGGTCTAAATTAATTTTGGATGCAACCGTTCTAACAATTTCGTTATTTACAATTTTTAATTCAGGAATGCGCGCAATACAGGTTAGCTTTGTGTAATTTAGAATGAAGTCTTCAGAACTTTTATTTTCCGGACCGTTAAAGATTAAACCATGTACCGGAATACTACGGGACCTTAACAGATCACAACTCAACAACGTGTGATTAATGCTTCCCAGGTAATTTTGTGAAACAAGAATCACCGGTATTTTCCATTTTTCAAGAAGATCAATATTAAGACAATCTTTGTTTAACGGAACCATAAGGCCACCTGCCAGTTCAATAAGCAGACGTTTATTTGTTTCAGGAGGAACTATTTTTTCCGGGTCGATATATATATTGTCTATGTCTGCAGCGGCATGTGGCGACATGGGTGTTTTCAGCCGATAACTTTCCGGATGGAAAAAGCTTGAACTATTACTAACGAGATGTTTAACGGTTATTGTGTCAGAACTTTCCAAATCACCAGCCTGAATTGGTTTCCAGTAGTCAGCTTCTAAGGCTTCTGTTAAAATCGCAGACACAAGGGTTTTACCTACGCCTGTCCCAATTCCAGCTATCACGTAATCAGCCATGATTCAAAATTTCTTTAAGCGTCGAGAATAAGAGATTGAGCTGTTCTTTGGTGTTGTGTAAATGCAAACTAATCCGTAAACGTTCTTTTCCTTTTGGAACCGAAGGACTGAGAATCGCCCGGACATCAAATCCATTTTCCTGCAGCAGTGTTGCAACAAAGCGCGCTCTTTCATTTCCCGGAATCACAAAACACTGGACAGGACTGATGCTATCGATCAAATAACAATCGTTATTAAATTTTGGAAAGTGTTCTCTAAAGTGAGAAATAAGAATATGTAAAGCGGAGTTATCAAATTTAGGAGAACCAATCTCTTTGTAGACTGCTTCGATATGAAGCAGAGAATGAACCGGAAGCGCAGTAGTAAAAATAAATGAGCGGGAGAAATTGATAAGGTAATTTCTTAACGTTTGACTGCCAAGTACAATGGCACCGTGTCCGCCCATAGCCTTACCAAAAGTATGTACCCTGGCGAACACATTTTTTTCCAGATCAAATCTATTAACCAAGCCTTTTCCGTTTGCACCAAATACTCCTGTAGCGTGCGCTTCGTCAACTATCAATGCGGCATTATAATGTTCACAAAGCCTCAAAATTTCTTTTAATGGAGCCTGATCTCCATCCATAGAATAGACAGACTCTACAGCAACAAAAACTTGTCCACTGGTAGACTGGAGTTTCTTTTCGAGATCAGCCAAATTATTGTGTGCAAAACGCAAGCGCGAGGCGTGACTTAAACGGCAACCGTCGATAATACTGGCGTGAATCAATTCATCACAGATGATAGTGTCACCTTTCTGAGCGATGCACGAAAACAAACCGAGGTTTGCGTCGTAACCGGAGTTAAAAATCAATCCGGTTTCAGCAGAATGAAAAGCGGCAATTTGTTTTTCGAGTTCTTCAATAAAATTTGTGTTTCCTGAAATTGAACGGGAACCAGTGGAGCCCGAAAGATGGTCAGCCTGACTATATTTTTCTGCCACGCTGCGTTTTATTTTTTCGGAACGTGCAAAACCCAAATAATCATTGGAACAAAAGTCAATCAGGGAATCATGCACCTGCAGGCTTCTGTATAAGCTGTCTTTTTTCCGTTTATCGAGAAGCTGCTGTAATTTATCAGTAACAGGAATCAGAAGATCTTTCATGTCAAATTTCCACACGTTCTTCTCTCACTTCGCGTTCAGTTCCTTTAAACGCCTTTCTAGCTTTTAAACCGAGCAACTCAAACATCTGCATGTCCTCATTAAATCCGGGGTTCGGTGTTGTTAAAAGTTTGTCGCCAGCAAAAATGGAATTTGCTCCGGCCATAAAACAAAGAGCTTGTTCAGGAATGCTCATTTCCAAACGACCCGCGGAAAGTCGAACAACTGTTTTTGGCATTACAATTCGTGCAGTGGCTATCATCCTTAGCATTTCCCAAATAGAAACCCTTTCCTGATTTTCAAGAGGCGTGCCTTTCACTGGAACAAGTGCATTAATGGGAACGGATTCAGGATGTTTAGGCATGGTTGCCAATAAATGCAGCATACCAATCCTGTCTGCTTCCGTTTCGCCCAGGCCAACTATTCCACCAGAACAAACGGTAAGATTCGCTTTGCGGGCATTCTCTATTGTTTTAAGACGATCGTCGTACTGACGCGTACTGATAATGTTTTTGTAGTGTTCTTCCGAGGTGTCGATATTGTGATTGTAAGCAAACAACCCAGCTTCTTTCAGTTTTTTTGCCTGTTCGTAGTTCAGCATGCCAAGCGTGCAACACACTTCCATATCCATACTGTTTACGGCTTTCACCATTTCAAGTACTGTATCAAAATCTCTGTTGTCTCTTACCTCGCGCCAGGCAGCACCCATACACAAGCGCGACGATCCGCCATCTTTAGCTGCCTGGGCGGCTGCAATAACTTCTTCGGTCTTCATCATTTTATGAACGTTTACACCCGTGTTGTATCTTGCTGCCTGCGGGCAATAAGCACAATCTTCCGGACAGCCTCCTGTTTTAATGGAGATCAGAGAGCTTATCTGAACCTCACTGTAATCGTTATTATTGCGGTGGATTGTTGCGGCGTCAAACACCAGGTCTAGTAGGGGACGATGATAGATCGTTGCGATCTCTTCTTTGGTCCAATCAGTTCTTATCATAAAGTACTTTTAGTAGCGGGCGCAAAAATAATAATCTTTCTATGCTAAACTCTATGTCAAACTTTAGACTATTGATAATGTGTTAGTAAGAAAATCTGCAAAAATCTGGCTAATCTTATACCTTCCCTTTAACCAATTGTTAAGTCTATGATTTATCCTCATTTTTCTATCTCTGGCAGTAATGGTAAACCTCTCACAATCATTTTGATAGAATAAACAGACTGCTGTTCAAATCAATTTCCGGCTTAACAAACAAACCCTATTACGTATTTCTAGATTTATCATAAGTTATTTAATTTATTTATATGGCGAAAAGAGCAGGCAAAACAAGTATCGGCGAAAAAAAAATCTTTGTATTAGATACCTCTGTTATAATTTACGACCACACCGCGATGAGAAATTTTGACGAGCACGATGTGGTGATACCGATAACGGTTCTCGAGGAGTTAGATAACTTTAAAAAGGGGAACGATACCAAGAATTTTTCGGCAAGGGAATTTACACGCTATATAGATAAACATAGTCAGGAGAGTCTTCAAAACTGGACATCTATTAATGGTCCTACACGGGGCAAGTTCAAAATAGAACTTAATACCTCTTCAAAAGTAAATGCTGAAAAGATTTTCGATGAAAAGAAAGCCGATCACAGGATTCTGAATACCGCTTTGTTTGTGTCGGAGAATAATCCCGGCCGTAAAGTTATATTGGTAACCAAGGATGTGAACCTGCGAATCAAAGCAAAGAGTTTAAATTTGCTTGCCCAGGATTATGAAACTGGTAAAATAAAATCGGTAGATGAACTTTATACCGGGAACAGCGAAGATGTTAAAGCAACAAATGAACAGATCGCTTCTATCTATAATAAAGGCAACACTCCTGCGAAGCCGGTATTAAAAAGAAACGGATTACCTAATCACTATTACATTCTTAAAAACGGATCGCAAAGCGTTCTCGCGAGATATAATCAGGAGGACGAGACCATGCAGCGTGTTATTAAAACAGCTGCGTTTGGTGTTATTCCAAAAAATGCGGAACAAGCTTTTGCACTTGATGCAATTATGAATCCGGATATTAAACTGGTTACTATACAAGGCGTGGCAGGTACCGGAAAAACATTGCTATCTCTTGCAGGTGCACTTGAACAGCGTCGCAACTATCACCAGATTTACCTTGCCAGGCCCATTGTTCCTTTGAGCAATAAAGACATTGGATATTTGCCGGGTGATGTGAACAGTAAGCTCAACCCTTACATGGAACCGCTCTGGGATAACCTGAAATATATCCGTAGCCAGTTCTCTGAAAAAGACAAAGAACACAAACAACTTAACGAAATGGTTGAGTCGCAAAAATTAGTGGTTTGTCCCCTGGCTTACATCCGTGGAAGAAGTCTCAGCAATGTGTTTTTTATTGTAGACGAGGCGCAGAACCTTACACCGCACGAGGTAAAAACCATCATAACACGCGCCGGGGAAAACACCAAGATCGTATTTACAGGTGATGTAAATCAGATTGATACGCCATATCTCGACGCACAGAGTAATGGATTGAGTTATCTTATAGAGAAACTGAAGGGACAGCCTTTATACGCACACATAACCTTGCAGAAGGGCGAGAGAAGTGCATTGGCCAACCTGGCAAACGACTTGTTGTAGAACTGGCTATTTTTTTCTCCAGATTTTTTCAGGCTCCAGTTGATCGAAGTCTTTGGCAATTCGTGAAAACTTGAGCGTTTCTTTTTCTCCTAAAGCAATGTATGAGTTAGGTGAAAGGTTCGTATCGAAAGTCTGCAGGGCATAATCCTGCAATTCCCGGTCGAAATAAATCAGCACATTACGGCATAGTATAAGGTCGTACTTATGAAAATATGCACCTTTGGCAAGACTGTGTTCAAAGAACCGGATGCGTGAAAAAAGTGCCTCCGAAATTTTGTGCCCATCTTCAGTGGCCGTAAAGTAAGAGAAGAAATCTTTTTCACCACCCGATAACGTATAGTTGTTTGCGTAACGATAAATGAGACTCGAAGGAACATAACCTTTGCGGGCCTTATTTAAAACTCTTGGATTGATGTCACTTGCACTAATTTCGGATTTGTTTAACACGCCCGCTTCATGCAGCATCATTGCAACAGAGTAAACTTCTTCGCCTGTTGAACAGCCCGCACACCAAATCCGTATCAGCGGACGTTGCGCAAGTTCGGGGATAACATTTGTTCTTAGTTTTTTGAAGAAGGAATGATCCCTGAACATCTCAGTTACATTCACTGTAATACGGTCGATAAAATGATCAATGTAAGTTTCATCAGATCTGAGTCTTACACGAAAATCCTGGAACGAAGAGTATTTTTCGAGTTTATATAAACGATTAATGCGCCGTTTAAAAGATTCGCGCGAATAGAAAGTAAAATCATAAAGATGAACTTCTAATAAATCTTTAAGTACAGTGTCTATCTGGGCCTCGTTGAGGAGAAACATCGCTGGCAAAGATGTGTAATTTTTAAATCATAAAGAACTATTTGAAAAAATAGCAGAGATTTAAATTTTTTAGATGTGCATCAACCGGCATACTTTAAGTAAGAGAAATAAACTCTGTGAAAATCAGTATGCTAAACACGCGTAGCGCAATTGTGAAAATTCCTGAAAATTACAATTAATTAATATTTGCCCAGAAGAACCGTCATGTAAAGGATCTAACTTTGTATTAGAAATTCTGTAATAACAATTTTAGTTTGACGTTGGCACAGAATTTGTAACTCTTTATGTAACCTTTCAGCACTTTCACAAATTACAAAGGCTGCAATAAAGGCAACATATATCAACCACACACCGACGGTAACGCTAGAGCAATACCGGGATACGGTTATCTAAAATCTACTTTCCGGAAGATGGAAAGGAATAAAGGCCACAGTGTACTTCCATACTGTGGCTTTTATTTTTTGCAGCGTGTTCAAACACTTCGATGAGTCAAAGTGTCGCAAAATTTTAAATTTCCCGGAAAAAATTTCAGAAACATTCGTGAAGATCTGTGAAAACACAAATGTTTTGGCAGGTTTTAGGGGATGGAATATTGTTTGTTAGCATTATGCCAAGCGCGCTTTTATAAAACAAAATGTTTAACTAAAAAGCAAATAACAATGACACTCGTAAAATTCAGAAATAGCAATGGCCTTCGCCATTACCCAACGTTCGACCGTTCATTCGGATTCCCATCTTTATTTTCAGAAAGTTTTGACCGCTTGTGGTCGGATGAAACTGAAAACTGGATGCCTTCCGTGAATATCAAAGAGAGAGAAAAAGAATTTAAAATCGATCTTGCCGTTCCCGGCATGGAAAAACAAGATTTTTCCATTGAAGTTGAAAATGGAGTTTTAACTGTAAAAGGAGAACGCAAGGAAGAGAAAAAAGAAGAGTCTGACAAAATCACACGTCGAGAATTTCACTATGGAACATTCCGCCGCAGTTTCAGTTTACCTGAAAATGTAGACACAGAAGCCATCAACGCTTCTTACAAGGACGGTATTTTAACGCTCACTGTTGCAAAGCAGGAAGATTCTAAACTGAATGCTAAAAAAGTAATTTCAATTGAGTAAGCAACAGGTGGTACTCTCCGAAATAAAAAACCGCCCCAGTCCTGATGCTTCGGGAGGGACGGTTTTTTGTTTACACGATTAATGTTGTGATTTAAAATAGGCACAGCTTTTACTTACCGGGCAATCGTGGTGTTGTGGATGCGTCGGCCGGCAAATTTCGCGACCCAGAAAAGAAATAGCCATACCGATCTCGCCCCAGTCTTTTTCTGGAATTACTTCCATGATTTGTTTTTCAATTTTTTTAGGATCGGTTCCGGTTGCAATGCCTATACGAGGAGCAACACGCACTACGTGAAGGTCAACAATAATACCCTCTGCTTTTACCCCGGCGCTTCGCATAATAACATTTGCCGATTTACGTCCAATTCCGGGAAGTTGCGTTAAAGCTTCCATGGTTAAAGGAATATTTTTGTCATCCTTAACTTTTGAAGCAAGCTCCATTAACCATTTCGTTTTGTTCCCAAAGTTCCTCACCTTGCTGATTAGTTTAAATAATTCGGCTTCGCTAGCCTTAGCCAGGGACTTCATGTCAGGAAATACCTTAAAAAAATCCGGGGCAAGTTTGTTAATGTTCTTGTCGGAGTCCTGCGCTGATAAGATCACCATCACCACTAATTGATAAAGATTTTTATATTCCAGAGGATGTGGTTTGCCTTTGTATTTTGTAATAAGGGGTTTCATTGCACTTGCCCAGTCGGTTTTTGCCATGGTGTGATTTTAAGAATTAAAGTTTAGAGAATCTAAGTTAAGCCTTAATGGAGTATATTTACAAACCTATTGTGAAAATTATGACAAGACTACTTTGGGCTATTTGTGTACTTCTTTGTTTTTCTGCTTGTAAGAAAAAAGAAACTGTTAACCAAAAAGAGGAGGACGAAAATAAGATCACTCAGTATATTGCAGACAATAAGCTTGAAGCAACAGCTACAGGCACTGGACTTTATTATGTTGTTAAAACGCAGGGAACAGGCGCTAAACCCAGCTCCACATCAACTGTAAGGGTTATCTATAAAGGTTATTTAACAGACGGTACGGTATTCGATCAAAGTGGAGCAAACGGATATACAACCAATCTTCAGGACGTAATTAAAGGCTGGACCGAAGGAATTCCCTATTTCAAAAAAGGGGGCAAGGGCATTCTTCTTATTCCTTCCGCTTTAGGATACGGGAACCAGGCAGTGGGGGATATTCCTGCCAACTCTGTTCTCATTTTCGACATAGAATTAGCTGAGGTTTATTAGTTCAAACAACCTCCTCACCATTTACATTCGTAGTTAAGGCCTCCGTCATAAAGTCCAGGAACGGACGCATGGCTTTAAAAGTATCGCTTGCCACTTTTACGAATCCAGGAGCCAGTACTTCTTTATCGCTGAATTTTTTAATAAGAAGAAATTGTTTGTAACGCAGAAGGTCGATTGCCGGATCGTCGGGCTCAAAACCTTTTGGAGTCGTTTTTAATTGTTCTCCTTGCATCGTTCCAAACATACTAACGAATTGTTTTGCTTGGAGAATTTTTCGAATCGTTTTCTCGTTGTAGGAAAATTCCTCGCGGATTCTTTTAAGATCCTCTGGAACTGGTCCCCAGAACCCTCCGGCAACAAAAGAAGTCCCTGGCGTCAGGTGAAAGTAATAAGAGCCTCTTCTTTTTTTTGTTGCGCGGCTGAAACTTCCACCCCAGTGGATATTGTAGGGAGTTTTATCTTTTGAGAAACGAATATCACGGTAAATTCTGTGAAGACTTTTTTTACCGCTTTCGGTTTCAATAACATCATGTTTATTCATTTCAAGCAACAGGGCATCTGCAAAACGGACGATCTGTTCGTGTTCACGTAAATAAATATCTTTATGTTCATTGAACCAATCGCGGTCGTTATGCTTTCTTAGCGATTTGAGAAAATCAAACGCAGAGAGACTAAGTTGAAAGGCGGACATAATTTTATTGGTATGACAGCTGGTAACGCGACAGAAGATGTTCAACCATATTTTTATACGTTGTTCTTGCCGCAGAATATTTTTGCTGCTCTATTTGCCCGCAGGCTTTAAGAACGCGATTGTGAATAAACGCATAAACCCCCGATTTTTCGTTGTCGGATTCTATGCAGTTTACAATTTCAGGCGAGATCCTGTAATACTGTTCAACAAGCCGTTTACCGGCCGGACTTGACTTCAAATACGTATCACGATAGCTTCTTAATGTATTCAGTTCATAACCGTTGTCCGCAAGGTTATAATAATGCACGCAGGCTGTTGTAAGAAAACACATCAGCGTTTCGGGCTTTCTTTTTTTCTTTGTTTTGAGAGTATTAACTTTCTTCAGTTTGGTGGGCTTTTTTTTCGCCGTAGATTTTTTAGCAGGTTTTGCTCCAACTTTTTTGGTCGCTTTGGTATTTGGTTTTTTAACGACTTTTTTTGAAGGTTTTTTCTTTATTGCCATAAGAGTATTTTGAGATTTAAAAGGATCCTGAAGTTTTTACTTTGGATTTATAGTCGGAATAGGTTCTGAGAACTTTTAGTGACAAGCCCAGGAGGAACATTCCGATTAGGGTATACCGTACCAGGTAATTCGTTATTTCCTCCGGTTTCATCTTTGCAACATTATCCTTATGCTTCTGAAACGATTTTAGGCTATCAACTACCCAAACAATTTCTTCTTTCAGGAAAATATCCTCTTCCTTCATTTTAGGATCTTCGGGCCAACCGTATTCCAAGGCATTACTTTGTAGATCTGCATAACAGCCCGGTTCTTTAATTACATAACTTCTTGTAAAGAACAGAAAGCCTTCCCATCGATTGGTATTTATTCCCTCATCAAAAAGAGCTTTCATTTTATGAAACCATTTAACGCCTGCGGCTTCACGTTCGCTTAGATTGCTGTCGAGTTTTAAAATAAAAGTCTGCGCTGCCAATAGATTTTTTTTCGACTCATAATCGACCATCAATTGTTTTTCCTTTTCTTTAAAAGTATTCATTTTTTCAAGGCGTTCAATTTCTATCAGCCCTGCACACACTGCAGAGAAAGAAATACTCAACCAAAAGATCTCTGTAATAAACCAGGTCTTAGGGTTATAGGAATTAATGCTCTTCCGCAGAAGCAGACTTCCTAAAAAAATGAGAAAAAGAAGGACAAGGAATAAAACGAGAAATTTTATTACCATAAAGGGGGTAGTTTTGCAGACACAAAATACAAAATTTAGTGGCCTGCAGCAAAAACTTATAGTCTGTAAAAACCGAGCCTAAGGTTTAATCGAGCCGACTTCGTATATTTAGCATATACAAAGTATGAGTACAGCTATAATCATAAGCATCTGCATTCTGTTGCTTCTGGCGTATCTGTTCGATCTCACTTCTCCGTATACACGGATCCCCGCGGTTATCCTGCTACTTCTTTCAGGCTGGCTTGGTAAGCAGCTATCACTCGTAATGGACATTCATCTTCCCGATCTCACAGGGTTTTTACCATTGCTTGGCACCGTTGGCCTGATCCTGATTGTATTGGAAGGATCGCTGGAATTGGAATTGAATAAATCGAAACGAAATTTAATAGCTAAGTCAATAGGCATTTCATTATTGCCACTGATAGCGTGTGCACTCACTCTTGCTTGGATATTCAGCTATTTCAGTGGTCTGCCACTGCACGTTTGCCTGGTGAATGCTATCCCACTCTGCATTATCAGCAGCGCAATTGCAATTTCCTCGGCCCGGAATTTGCCTCAGACACAGCGTGAGTTTGTGGTATACGAAAGCAGCCTGTCGGACATATTCGGTGTACTGTTGTTTAATTTCTTTTCGTTGAACGATACAATTGACGCACATTCCATCATGCACTTTTCATGGGAGCTTTTGCTCATAGTGCTTATTTCGTTTTTGTCTACCGTGTTGTTGTCTTTTCTACTGCATAAAATAGATCATCATATTAAATTCGTTCCGATTATACTTATGGTGATCCTGATCTATGAAATTTCCAAAGAGTATCATTTGCCGAGTCTCATTTTTATCCTGTTGTTTGGACTTTTTCTGGGCAACCTCGACGAGTTCAAAAAGAATAAGTGGATTCGTATGCTAAAAGCGAGGCAGATTGAAAGAGAGGTGGAAAAATTCAGGGAGATTACCACCGAAGTTACCTTTCTGATTCGATCTCTGTTCTTTTTGTTGTTTGGTTACCTTATAGAAACCGACGAAATATTTAATCCTGTAACCTTTGTCTGGGCCGTTGCAATTGTTGCAGGAATTTTCCTGATCCGCGCGTTTTTTCTTGCCATTTTTAGAATGAAACTTCATCCCTTGCTCTTTATAGCGCCCAGAGGACTCATTACCATCTTATTATTTTTTGCCATCGATCCGCGGCAGCAATTGCAGTTCGTTAATAAATCACTTGTACTACAAGTAATAATTCTCACCGCGTTTATCATGATGTTGGGAATGATGTTTAGCCGGAAAGAACAGGAATCGTTGGCAGATACCACAATTCCCGGAGGGCATTAATTTTTTTTCATTTAGGGATTTCTGGCTATACGAACTGAAACCGGAATGGTATATTTGCAGTCTAAAATTCGAAGACTGTGTACAGATTTATTGGCGCCTTTATTGGTTTTTTTGTTCTCGGGAGGAATTTATTTGGAGCTATCATCGGTTTTGTGGTGGGATCTCTGGTAGATAGTTTCGTGTCGCAGGGAAAAGGAACAGGACGGAAGGAAGATGTTTTTGAATATTACCGGCAGCAGGCTTCGCGTTCTCATGAGGATTTTGCCACGATGATCACGGCTCTTTCTGCTGCCATGATGAAAGCTGATGGTCGTCCGCTTAAAGTGGAACTGGAATATATAAAAGGCTTTTTCTCGAGGCAGTTTGGACCCCAGTTTCTGAACAGCCATCTCAAAACCCTAAAACACTTTCTCGACAGTCCGGATATACCACTTGAAAGGATATGTGCTGACATTAATCTGAGAACACAGGTGGAAGTCAGAATTCAGCTCTTGCACTATTTGTTTGGTATTGCCAATGCAGATGGAAACGTAGCTGAGCAGGAAATGCAGCTTCTAAGGAGAATTGCTACTATGCTTGAAATTCCCGTGGCGGATTTTGAAAGCATTAAAAGCATGTTCTACAGGGATGTGAACGCCGACTATCATGTGTTGGGAATAGAGCCTGGCGCTACGGAGGAAGAAATTAAGAAAGCGTACCGTCAGATGGCTATCCGTTACCATCCCGACAAGGTTATTCACATGGGAGAAGAATACCAAAAAGGTGCAAAAGAAAAATTCCAGAAGGTGCAGGAAGCCTACGAAAACATTAAAAAGGCGAGAGGGATTTCATAAAACAGCAGGCTCGAAGAACCATATAATTCCGGGCTTTAAACACTAAACTTGTTTTTACTCCGGATATTTTTTCTAATTTTAGAACATACTCTCCCGATTTAAGCAGATGAGGACCTACCTGGCGGTTATCGCCCATTTTATAGTATGTTTTTGCTGGGCACAGCAACCTAAATGGAGCCTGGAGTTAAGCAGTACCGTGGAGTATCGCTCACTAAAACTTACAAATACCGTTGAGAAGGACGATAAGCCAATCGGAGGCGCAATTATCAGCCTCTTCCAGAATGGCAAGCAAATAAACCAGGTTAGAAGCAATAGCAATGGGGATTTTATGATTACGATCCCCGGGAACGGAACCTATGAACTGGTGGTGTCTTATGAAAATTGCAACCCGAAGAAGTTTGCTGTGTCAACCCTGGGTGTGCCGCCGGATATTGGAGACGATCGTTTTAAACCTACATTTAACATCGGAGGGGTGATCATGGCGAAGCCACTTTACAGCATCGACTATTCTGCTTTGAAACAGCCAATGGCGAAAATTGCTTACATGGCCGATTCAAAAAAAATTGATGACGACGAAGCCTACACCGATCAAATCCTTGGTGCGCTGAGTCGGTTAAAAGATGCTGAAGATGCCCTTATTGATAAGTTCATTACTGCCGTTAAGGCAGGAGACGCAGCATTAAAGAAAAATGATTGTCCCCTGGCAAAACAAAATTATGAAAAAGCTCTTGCCACTATTCCGGGGGAAGCCTATCCAACAGATCAATTAAAAAAAGTAGGACTATGTTTAAGCGAAAAAGACAACGCCGCGAAAAAAGAGGCAGAAAAAGCAGCAGCAGAAAAAGCGGCGGCCGACAAAGAAGCTGCAGATAAGGTAGCCGCTGAAAAAGCAGCCAAAGAGAAGGCAGAGGCGGACAAGCTGGCAAAACAAAAAGCCGAAGAAGAGGCCGCTAATAAAAAGGCCGCTGAAAAAGTTGCGGCGGAAAAAGCGGCCAAAGAGAAAGAAGCTGCCGACAAGCTGGCGAAAGAAAAAGCCGAGAAAGATAAACAAGCTGCGGAGCAGGCCGCTGCTGCCAAAACTGCCGCAGAAAAGGCCGCAAAAGAGAAAGCGGATAAAGAAAAAGAGGAAGCAGATAAACTCGCAAAAGATAAAGCAGCTAAAGAAAAACTAGCAGTTGAACAAGAGGCAGCAAATAAAGCGGCAGCAGACAAGCTTGCTAAAGACAAGGCAGCAAAAGAGAAGGAAGAAGCAGATAAGCTCGCAAAAGAAAAAGCTGACAAAGAAAAGCAGCTGGCTGAACAAGAGGCCGCCGCCAAAAAAGCTGCCGACAAAACAAACGCCGCCAAGGCTGCGAAAGAGAAACAAGATGCGGAAAAGTTGGCCAGAGAAAAAGAAGCAAAAGAAAAACAATTAGCCGAACAGCAAGCCGCTGATAAGAAGGCTGCCGACAAAGCTGCGAAAGACAAAGCTGAGCAGGAAAAATCAGCGGCTGCAGAAAAGGCCAAATCAGAGAAAGACGCCAAAGCGAAAGAAGAATCCGAAAGAATTGCAAGGGAGAAAGAACAAAAACAAGAGGAAGAATCTAAAAAACAAAAGGAAACAAAGCAGGTGGCCGAAACGCCTCCTCCGGCAGAGAAACCTAAACAAAACGCTGCACCTGCAGAAAACAAAAAAACTATTGTGCCTAAGGGAAGCGACGAGCGAAACAGGAAGACAAAGAAAAAGAAAAGTAATTCCGATCACGTTATCAGGCAAAAATTATAGAAGAACTCAGAGTCATGGAATCAGAGAGTCAATTACCAGTACTAAGCGCCACAGAACAGAGAGTTTTGGGAACTCTTATGGAGAAAAGCAAAATCACACCGGATTATTATCCAATGACTCTCAATGGCCTTACAGCAGCTTGTAATCAGAAAACTTCCAGATTTCCGGTTACAGATTATAGCGAAGAGGAAGTGATGCAGGCCCTTAACAGCCTGAAGGGTCAGAGTTTGGTAGCTACAGCTGTTGGTGGTGGAAGCCGCGTAATGAAATTCAAACATAATTTTCTTACGGTTTTCCCAATGAGTGATGCAGAAATGGCAGTGATATGTCTCTTGCTGATTCGTGGGGCACAAACGCCGGGAGAATTGAATACCAATGCTAACCGCTTACATGAGTTTGTTTCTCTTGAAGGTGTTTTGGATACCGTTCAAAAATTAAGGTTCTCAAATCCACCTTTTATAAAAGAACTGGAAAAAAGACCAGGGCAGAAGGAGGCGCGATACATACATCTTTTGGGTTCTTATACCGCCAGGGAAGAGGTGGCAACGGAAAGGGAAGTAAGGTCCACAGGAGGTCTTGAGCAAAGAGTGGTTCAGCTCGAATCAGAGCTAGCTGAAGTAAAGGAGCAGTTAGCACAGATCCGTAGAGAACTCTTTGGAAATTAGAATGTTTACAATTAAAAATAGTTTGAATATTTAATCAATATCCGTTAACTTTAAAATTGTGAAGAAATTCGTTCTCGCTGGCTTTATTTTCCTGGGTTCTTTCGGTACCGCTTTTGGATGGGGTGCTCGCGGTCATAAAATTGTTGCGCAAATAGCCAGGCAATACATTGATAAATCTGTAATGGATTCTATCGATGCCTATCTCGACGATATTACTTTTGAAAAGGCATCTTACTGGATGGATGAGGTAAAAATGAATATCAATTACGATTTCATGTTACCATGGCACTTTGTAAGCATCGAAGCAGACAAAACCTACGTCAGGGGAAAAACACCGGATATTGTAGTTGTCCTCGAAAAAACCATCAATACACTTAAGAACAAAAAAACAACCAGCTCCAAAGAAACATTGCTTTCCCTGAAGGTTCTTATCCATCTTGTTGCGGACATTCATAACCCTGTGAACTGTGGTTTTGTAAAAGACAGGAACGGAAAGAATGTTAAACTCAGATTCTTTTTTAAATCAACAACTTTACATGACGTTTGGGAAGATGAAATTCTGGAATATCAGAAACTGACAGCAGAAGACTGCCTCAAGCTTGCCGGGGTAATGCATAAAAACGACATTGTTCGTTACCAGAAAACAGACGTGCTAAAATGGATGGAAGAATCGCGTTCGCTACTTTCCACTGTGTACGATTATAAGGGCGCAAAATTAGACGACGCTTATGTAGATAAAGCAGTGCCGGTTATCAAGATGCAGCTACTGAAAGCAGGCCTCAGGCTTGCAGCGGTTTTAAACCAGACCTTCTCCAAATAATAAGAAGCAGGCCGACTAAATCTTCAGCCAGTCGTGGAACATTTTCTTTTTGCTCCGTGAAATCGGAATGGAATGCTCATTTACCGTCAATACCGTCTCTTCACCTTTCAGATATCTTACAACATGGTTCAGGTTTACAATAAAGGAATGGTGAATGCGCATGAAACCCGAATCACTCACACATAACTGGCTTTCAAATTCTTTCAGGGTTTTGGTTGTGGTAATTTCTCTGCCATCCATGGTAAATATCGAGGTGTAATTCGAATGTGACTCAAGATAAAGGATACTGGAGGCATTGATGTGCTCCACGCCAGTTTTTGAATAAATCAGAAGTTTGTGGTCGTACGCAGGTTTTAACCATTGAAATAACTCGTTGTAATTGTATGCCGTATTTTGAGATTCGGTGATTTTGTTTTTTATTTTAAGAATTGCTGCTAAAAGTTCCTGCCTGTCAACAGGCTTTAAAAGATAATCGATGGCATTATTCTTCAATGCCCTTACCGCATATTCCTGGTGTGCGGTAGTAAATATCAGGTTAAAATTCTTCCAGGCCAGATTATCAAGCAATTCAAAACCGGTCATTCCTGGCATATTGATATCAAGAAAAACAATCTCCGGTTTATAATTTTCTATCAGCTCCTTAGACTTTAGCGGATTGGTTGACTCTGCTACTATTTTTACGTCTTCTCCAAGAGATTCAATAAGCATTCGCAGCGTTTCTACACCATTCATTTCATCATCAACAATAATCGCTCTAAGCATGGCTTACCGGGTTAAGTATTGGAATTCGGATTTTGATTAACGTTCCGCTTTCATTGGGTTTATCTTCAATAAGCAGACGGCAGTTTAATTTATGTATTTTATTAAGCAGCTCTAAACGTTGTTCGATGAACATTGTAGCAAGGGATTTATTTTCACGATTGGAATTGTTTTTTCGCCTGCCGATCCCATTGTCTTCAATTTCACAATCGATATAACTTTCTACGCTTTTGCTGAAACGGACATTCAATTTTTTTTCACCGTCCTTGTTAAGCAAACCATGCCAAATGGCATTTTCAACAAAAGGCTGGATCATCATTACAGGAATGTGTACAAAAGACGGACTAATAGTGTTTTCAACCTCAATATTGTAATTGATGTTCCCATGGAAACGCAGGTCTTCAAGTTCAAGGTAACGCTTCAGCATATCGATCTCGTGATCGAGTGTGATGTCATCTGACATGTTGTTTTCAAGAATCAGGCGCATGAGTCTTGAAAACTTCACCAGGTAATCGTTCGCCGGTTGGTATTCTTTTTTTAAGATGAGGTTTTGAAGCGCGTTTAAAGAATTAAAAACAAAATGAGGGTTCATCAATGCCCTGTTTACCCGTAATTCGGTTTGCAAAACAAGGTTCTGTACTTCAAGTTTTTGTTTTTCTTTTATTAGGGTCTTGCGGGTCCTGTAGCGGATATATAATGTTAGAATGATGAGCAGTCCTATAAACAGCAGGGAGGCGGCAATCCATTTAAGAGCAATCCAGGTCCTGTTTGGATCTGGTTCATCATAAAGCATTTGTATTTCGTCTGCATTCAGGGCCCGGTTGTAAAATCGAATATCATCTACAATCGCGTTCAGGTAACGGGAGTTTTTTGAACTGGCAGTCGAACCAATGAGTACAGAATCCAAAGGATCGAATTCCAGATCAAAACCCTTCTTCATGGTGTTTTCAAGCTCACCATCTATATAGAATGAAAGGGAGTTGAAATCGTAGGTCAAAGCCAGGTGATGCCATTTCCTTAATTTAAATTCGCGGGTGCCCGAAATGCTGACTTCACGCGTGGAATCTTTTGTACATAAACCAATTACATTCTTCGTCTCATAATAATAACCCATGCTGTAGGCTTCATAAAAATCAACATTACGGTTTCGCTTGGTGATCATAATTGGGTTTACTTCTCTTCCCCAGCCACTGTAAACAGGGTTTTCTATCCTTACCCAAAGAGAAATCGTAATATTTTTCTGTTTCAGTGTAGGATTGTTACCTAAATTAATATAACTGTATTTGTTGCCGAAAACATACACTGCATTGTTTTTGTTTCCGAACCGGTCATCAGTTGACCGCGTGCCTACCAATTTAATTTTAGCACCGCTGAGCTCTTCGAGTTCAGAACCATTATTAAAGGAAAACCTTGCAACCAGGCCATGCTCCGGTTGCGCATTTAGAAAAAATGAAGTGCAAACAAAAAAAATCAGCAGAAAGTAATATTTGGATAAGGCACTCAATCTGTCCGGCAATGTTAGGAATTTAAAATCATTTAGAAGAATAAACGATATGCATAATAGCGGCAGAATTGAACCACTTAAGAAGCGAAAGAAACAAATTGCGTCAACAGGGATTTTCAGTAAGGGTATGGATATAAATTCCGGAACATAGCCAGGGTTCCCTGGTGATGTGGAAACTGGGTTTTGTGACAGGAACAATCAGTAAACAGCAATTTGTTGTTGGGATATGAGCTTTAAAAAATGGAGCTTTGTTATTAGCCTCCAAGTTTACCGGGAGTAGCGTGTTCGGAGTTTCCCTTTTTTTGAGCGCGCTCAACTTCTTTCCGACGCTTTTCTTCTCTTTTCTTTTTCTTTTTTTCTTCTTTTTCCAGGGCTTTCTTCTCGCGTTTTTCTCTCTTCTTCTGATTCTCTTCCATTATTTCACGCTCCTCTTTTTTTTGCTCTTCAAGCGCTTTGGCTTTTCCCTCTTCCCGTTTAAGTCGTTTTTCCTCGGCCTTTTGTTCTTCTGCTTTTTCCTTATCTGATTTTTGCTCTATCGGTTTTTGAACGATTACAGCTTTTTTATTGTCCTGTGCGGACATTGTAATGGCTGTGAGAAATGAAACTAAAAATGCAGTCTTTTTCATGAGATTTCGGGAAGGGGGTATACGTAAAGGTAACAAAATCCATTTTCGGAAATCACTTGTCTGTCGGAATTAAGATCAAAAGCGCTTTTGCTTCGGCGAATCCGGATATTTGGTCATTTGAAGGGCTTGTATATCCTGAAAAACAAAAGCCCGCTTTCAGGCGGGCTTTCTATTGAATTTTGTTTCTTAATTCCTGGCACTCAGAAAAACTTCCTTCGCTGTTTTAATCGCTACAGCATTGTATTTTTTCTCCATATATGATAGTACTTTTTCAAGCACTTCCTTGCTTTGAGGATCAAGAGCCCCAACTTCTTTAGCAAATACCTCTCTCACTGCAAGATCTTTAATGGCTTTTACTTGTTTTGGAACTTCTCCAAAAGCAAGTTCAATACGTCTTTCGGCGTAAAGTGAATTAAACTGCTCCGTCTTGTGTTTGATGATCTCTTCGCACTTAATCACTTCATCTTTCCTCAACTGAAGATTAATTTCAGCCTGGATCCTGAGAGAGTTAATATCAATGTAACTTACAAGAGAATGTTTTGCCGCTGTTTCAGCAACATTTGCAGGAAGCCCCAGATCGATAATTACTTTTCTTGAAGTCTCGTTCGCCTTTAATGTTTCAAAAATAGTTTCCGTAATTACCGGTTCCGAACTTGAAGTACACACAACCAACACATCAAATCCTTCACTGTATGTTGAGATGCTTTTGAGGTCGAATGATCTTCCGTTCAACATCTTTGCAAGTTTTTCGCCGTTTGCAAGGGTACGGTTAAATACCGTGAAGTTTGCAAACTTATGTTTTTGAAAATAATTTGCCAGAATGGTATTTGTTTCACCACTGCCAACAAAAACAATTCTTGCATCGTTTTTAATACCGAGTTCGCGCAATTGTCTGTATGCCAGCGAAGCCACAGAAACCGGGTTCTTCGCAATATTTGTATTGGTATAAATTTCTTTTGCAGTCTCAATGGTTTGCCTGATCACCAGACGGATAAAATCACCGGTAAGACCAAGTTCATTGCAGAAATCATAAGCTTTTCGTACCTGCGTGATAATTTCTCTTTCACCAACTACTAATGATTCAAGCGAAGAAGCCACTTTCAGAATGTGCTGAATCCCTTCTTCTCCTTCATAAATTTCAGCGGCATCCGCCAAACGTGTAGCCTCATAGTTATTCAGTTTGCCATTAAGATACAATGCAATTTCTTTTGTGAGGCTTACATCAACATCAGAAGTTGATTTAATCAGAAGCTCGATGCGATTGCAGGTGCTTAAGAACAGAAGTTCTTCAAATTGAAAGTGCTGTTTTAATTTTAACAGTAAATCAGTCTGCTCTTCCTGGCTTAAGTGTAACTTCCCGATCAGCTCCAGGGGAAGGTTTTTGTGCGTAAATGCTATGACTTTAAACGTATCCAAAATGATACCACAAATATGGTACATCCACGGACTTCTTTTGTCATCATATTGTCATAGATGACTAAAATCAGAACCGGGAGCTGAGAAAAATCAGTCCTTAGTCGTCGGTAGGATCGGGCGCCGTTGTTGGCTTGGCTTTTTTAGCCTTGATCATAGAAGGCCAAAGCACGTTGATAAGTTCCCCGTGCACGGAAACCATGGTTTTACTGATGCCGTTGATGATATTAACGTTTTTTTCGGAGTTGTTTTTCCAGGTGCGTTTTACCTCCTCATGCGATCCATCGCTTAAAAGGATATAAAACTTCACAACGATTCCGTTCCTGACTTCTGCTTTTCCGTTGTGGCAGGTAGCTTTTGCCCCTTGGCGGTTGGTCACGATCACGTCTTCATAAACGCCATCTTTCACCGCTTCTGCACCCCGGTCTTCAAATTTGGCTGCCCATTTGTTGTAGCAGTTCAGCTCCACTTGTTTTTCTTCCTGGGCTATAAGATTGATTGATAATAAAATAGCGCTTAGTAAAACTAATTTTCTCATTCGGTTCGTTGTTGATGTTAACAACCAAACCTACAAAAAAAATTAAAAACCCAAAAATTAAAATTAGCCCGAAATTGGTTTAATTTGCGACATGTTGGTTAAAACCTATGGATATGCCGTGCAAGGCATAAGTGCTACAAAAGTAACGGTAGAAGTGAGTGTTGGAACAGGAGTTAACTTCTTGATTGTGGGGCTGCCCGATAATGCTGTAAAGGAGAGCCAGCAGCGCATCCACACTGCTTTAAAACAAATAGACCTTAAAATTCCAGGTAAAGCGGTAACCATTAATATGGCTCCTGCGGATATTAAAAAAGAAGGTTCGGCTTACGATCTGACTATTGCCATGGGTATTCTCGCTGCAAGTGGGCAAATTGAAGCACCCGATATTTCAGATTATGTAATTATGGGAGAACTTTCGCTGGATGGCGAGATAAGGCCCATTAAAGGTGCACTGCCCATAACAATTCATGCACGACAGAACGGATTCAAAGGGATCATTGTTCCCGAGGCCAATGCCGAGGAAGCATCCGTAGTGGCTGATATAGAGGTTTACAAAGCGTCTACCATAAAACAGGTGATAGACTTTTTCACCGGAGCGGGTCAATTGCAAAGATCGGAAACTACGCTCAACGAGGCTTTTCTGAATAGCTCTGATTTTACGGATTTTGATTTTGCGGATGTAAAGGGGCAGGAAAATATTAAACGTGCACTGGAGATAGCTGCTGCCGGTGGCCACAACGTTATTCTCATAGGTCCGCCAGGGGCCGGTAAAACCATGTTAAGCAAACGCTTGCCGAGTATATTACCTCCATTAACGGTAGAAGAAGCCCTCGAAACAACAAAAATCCACAGTGTCGCCGGTAAAACAGGCAAAAGCGGAAGCGGTCTTGTTACACGCCGGCCATTTCGTTCACCACACCACACCATCAGCGATATTGCACTGGTAGGAGGTGGTAATCATCCCCAACCCGGTGAAATAAGCCTGGCACACAATGGCGTTTTGTTTCTGGATGAGTTGCCCGAATTCAAGCGTACTGTTCTTGAGGTAATGCGCCAGCCCATCGAGGACAGGGTTGTCACAATTAGTCGTGCAAAATTCAGTGTTGAATATCCGGCCAGTTTTATGTTGGTTGCCAGTATGAATCCTTGTCCCTGTGGTTATTATAACCACCCGGAAAAGGAATGTGTCTGCGCTCCGGGAATTGTACAGAAATATCTGAATAAGATCAGCGGACCTTTATTAGACAGGATAGATCTGCATATCGAAGTAACTCCGGTCCCTTTTGGAGAATTAAACAAACAGCAAAATTCTGAGCAAAGCAAAGATATTCGTGCACGGGTGATGGAGGCGCGTTCGATACAGAACGAACGTTATAAAAAAGAAGAGAAAACACATTGTAATGCCCAAATGAGCACGCGCCATCTTAAAAAATACTGCGAACTGAATGATACAGGAAATTCGCTTCTAAAAAATGCCATGGAACGTTTAGGACTAAGCGCACGGGCCTACGACAGGATTTTAAAAGTAGCCCGTACGATCGCTGATCTCGACAAGTCCGAGAACATTGAAACAAATCACATCGCGGAAGCTATTCAGTACAGAAGTCTCGATCGTGAGGGCTGGGCCGGATAAATTTGACTTCCTTAGAACAATTGTAAGCTCATTCTTAATTTTCGACGAAGGCCTTAAAAACAACGATCCTTAATACATTTTTCTTGTTATCTTTAGTAGCAGTTCACCCCCAACAATCAAATCATCCAGATACTTAATAATCAGCATTCTGCAATAAAAACATTCCTTTTATATAACCTGCTTTGTGTTTAAATTTACACGTTAATAAAGCCAGGACATTCTGAACTCATTTGAACAACCCAAGAACACAGACAGATCCTAAAAGAACTTGAAAAGAACACTAACATATATTCTGTTTTGTATTGTAAGCTTTGCGCAGGCTCAGTTCGATTCGGCCAAGTTTATGAAAGCATTCGAAGCCGCAAAAAGTTCGGAGAAAATAGAACTCGCTGCTTCCTATAATCACCGCGACCTGTTACCTGTTTTTCATTTGATTAAAGACAGCATTTATCAGATCAAACAAAAAATTGATGCGTCAGGTGCTGTAAACAAACAGTTCAATTCAGTGAGAATACTTATTGATAAGATTGAATTTGACAAGTGGATGTATGAGAAGAACTACCGCGAAGCCATCCTGGTGATGGAGAACGCTCTTTGGCATCATGCAACAAATCTGAATGACAGCCTTCGTTGTTTTAAAATGCTTAAAAATGCAAATGTCAAACTCAATAATTTTAACAAAGCATTCGAATACGAATTTAAGTTACAGGAACTCTGGCCGAAAAAAGATTCCACGTATATAGATTACGGCTACACAACCAGCAGCATGTATTTCATCATTGGCCTTAAATCGGAAGCCATTCTGCAACGCAGAAAAGAATTTCAAAAACAAAAAGAACACACCAACGACGATTTGATTAATTATTACAATGATCTGGGAGTGTTTTTTGATCCGGAGAGAAACCCGGATAGCGCCGCAGTCTATTTTCATAAAGCAAAAGAGCAGTTGTCAAAGGCGGTGCCTGATCCCAAGAGACCTTTGTTTTATTTATTTTATAATGGTCTGGTAGATGGAAACCTTGGTATGTGTTACCGCGCAAAAAAAGAATACAAACAAGCAATCGAACTTTTAAAGAAGGATCTTTGGGCAAGCACCAGGACCAACCATTATCAAAGCGGTTTTAACGCCTGTGTTCCACTGATTGATTGTTATATCGGTTTAAACGACAACGCAACAGCAAAACGTTATCTCGATACAGCGGATGTGTTAGCAGATAAAGCGAAAATAAACGACGAAGACAAGCTTGAATTGCTGGAAGCAAAAGCGGAGTACTATCAGTCAATTGGTGATAATAAATCCGCCGTTGACATGTACCGGAACTATCATATCTTAAATGACAGCCTTGAAATTTCAGAGAGAGAAGCCAAATTAATTGCTCAGGGAATAGCGTTGGAAATAGAGCGGAGAGGACTTGAGTTTTCCGAAAAAGAAAATTCCAAGAAACAAGAGCAATTGGAAAAGAAAAAAGAAGATCTGTTCCGCATCTATGTTATCGTTGGCTTCCTGGTTTCGCTTTTTGTTATAATTATCCTGATTGTAAATAACAGAAGTTTCAAAAAACGCGAGAGTCAGCTTTCTCATAAGAACGAACAGATCCAGGTGCAGCACGCACAGATAGAGCACACGCTGAAGGAGAAAGAGGCGCTGATAAAAGAAATACATCATCGGGTAAAGAATAATCTTCAGATCATCAACTCCATGTTGAATTTGCAGATCGGTAAAATAGAAGACGAAAAAACAGAAACTATTTTATTTGAGGCAAGGCAACGCATCAACGCCATTGCTTTAACCCACCAGATGTTGTATCAAAGATCTACGATCTCAAGCATTCATCTCGGCGAGTATGTGGAAACGTTAGTACATCAGATCGAGGCGGCCATGTCGCAAAGCAATATCACAACCATTGTACAGATAAGTCCAAGTAATGAAAAACTCACCATCGATGGAGCGGTACCACTGGGCCTTGTGATAAATGAATTGCTTACCAACGCTTACAAACACGCCTTTCCAACAGGAAGAAACGGCCTTATTACAGTGGCTCTTACCGAAAACGAAAACAGTTTTACCGTAAGTGTGTCCGACAATGGAAGAGGCCTCGCGGAAGGGTTTAATTATTTTGAAAGTAAGACCCTCGGAATGGAGTTGGTGTTTATTTTAGTGGAACAGCTGGAATCTAAACTGAACGTGCAGACTGCAAAGGATAAGGGAACAACCTTTAGTTTTGATGTTAAAAAGACCAAACAAACAGCTTGAAAGAAGTAAACCAGATATTATTAGACCTTAAGCGGAAGATCTACAAACCTGTGTATTTTCTCAGCGGAGAGGAAGCGCATTATATTGACGTGATTGGAGATTATATCGAGAAAAATGTGCTGGAAGAAGCCGACCGGGAATTTAATCAAACCGTTGTGTACGGAAAGGATACAGACCTGGTGAGCATTCTGGGACTCGCAAAGCAGTTCCCGATGATGAGCGAGTACAATGTGGTGATTGTTAAGGAAGCGCAGAATATAAAAGAACTCAACAAAAGCGCCGGGGGTGATGAGGATGGCGGAAGTTCTTCTTCAAAAAGCAATTCGAATTCTGCCGCACAGCAATTTCTGGCATACATTTCAAACCCGCAGCCAACTACCATTCTGGTATTTTGTTTTAAATACAAAGCCATAGACAAACGCAGCGCCATTGCAAAGGCTTTGCAAAAGAACGCTGTGTTCCTGGAGACAAAAAAACTTTACGATAACCAGGTGCCGGAATGGATCAATGAATATGTAAAAGATAAAAAGTATAACATCCAGGCCAAGGCAAGTTTTTTAATGGCCGAGTTTTTGGGAAATGATCTCAGTAAAATTTCAAATGAAATTGATAAGCTCCTCATTAATCTTCCGGCAGGCTCCGAGATTACCACAGAACTGATCCAGGATAATATTGGAATCAGTAAAGATTATAATGTGTTCGAGTTGCAGGATGCATTGGCCAAAAAGGATGTGCTGAAGGCTAATCGCATTATTAATTATTTTGCAGCTAATGAAAAAGAAAATCCTGCAGCACTGGTACTTATTTCTCTTTACGGCTATTTCTCAAAAATTCTGAAATACCATTTCCTGGCCGACAAAAGTAAATTCGCTGCAGCACAGGCTTTAGGCGTGAATCCATTTTTTGTAGAGGGTTATGCCCGTGCGGCCGGCAATTATAACTCCGGCAAACTCAAACAGATCTTTTCTTACCTCAAAGAAACCGACCTTAAATCAAAAGGTGTGGATAACAGCTCTGTTACCTACGGAGAATTACTGAAAGAACTGGTGTTTAAAATTCTGCACTAAGTCGCTGTCCCGCAAATTTTCTGAAATAAATCAAAAATCTTCAGCAGGTACAATTTTGGATGTGTGCCTGGTATGCTCAAAACCACAAGAACCTCTTTCCAGAAAGCCAAACGCAACATTATTTTGTTTGCACTGATAAACTGTGCCTGCTATGTTGTTTTTATGTTGATTGTAAAATACACCAATCTGCTGCATGTAGCGGGAATGCGGACGATAAATTACGCCATTCTTGCTATTCTATCCATTGTGCAGGTAAAAAGTCTCGCGAAACAAGAAATTCATTTTCCCTTCCTGGAAGTATTCAGTGTTACAATTGTCACGGGAACTATTTCTTTTTTTCTCTTCAGCATTTTTCTCTTTTTCTATTCTTTTTTCGATCCTTATCTCAATAACCTTTACATCATGGATATTGAATACACCCCGCGGCTTGCTCCACCGCTGCTTATGTTTTTCGAGGGATCTGGTATCAGTGTTATCATTGGCCTTATTACCATGGAATATGCCGGCTGGCAGAGGGAAAAAGGCATTGAGAAGTTTAAAGACTAAGGATTTTACTCTCCGCCCGAAGCGCGTTTTTATTCCAACAAACCCTTTTTAGGAAACGAATGGTCGCCCACCCCTAATTTTAATTAATTGATAATCAAGAAAATAACTCTGGTTTAACAAAATAAATTTGCGAAACCAATCAGTTGCATATACATTTGTGCAACCAATCGGTTTCAAAACAACAAACAATGAGAAGAGATGTATTTCAGGCAATAGCAGATCCCACCCGGAGAGCAATCATTGCACTTATAGCACTGCAGGCTATGACGCCCAATGCCCTCGCCGAGCATTTTGATACAAGCCGGCAAGCCGTATCGAAACATTTGAGGATCCTTACCGAATGCGAACTGGTAAAACCGGAAAACCAGGGTCGCGAGATCTACTATGTTCTCGACATTCAAAAAATGAAAGAGGTGGACAAATGGCTGGAGCAATTCCGAAAAATCTGGGAAAGCAAATTCAGTCAGCTTGATCACTTATTATTAACCATTCAAAACAAAGACAAAAAATGAACGCGCATTTACAATTCGATTTTATCGCCGACAAGGTAAAAAACACTCTCACGATCAGAAGAGAGTTTATGGCAAACAAAAACCTGGTCTGGGATTGTTATACCAAACAGGAATTACTGGATCAGTGGTTCGCTCCAAAACCTTTAACCACCGAAACCAAATCAATGGACTTCCGCGAAGGCGGTCACTGGCACTATGCCATGGTAGATCCAAACGGTACTAAATACTGGGGTTATACGGAATACCTGAAAATAAAAAACCAGGATCATTACACAGCACTTGATGCATTCAGCAATGAAAAAGGTGAAGTGAATGAACAACTTCCGCGTGCCGGATGGAGAGTGACTTTCAGCGACAAAGGCGAGAATGCCCTGGTAGAAACCATCGTGCAATATAAATCTCTGGAAGATCTTGAAACCGTGATCAACATGGGCATGAAAGACGGTATGACTGCCACGCTTGAAAAATTAGACGAACTCTTACTAAAAATTAAAAACTGGTAAAACATTTAAAACAGAAATCATGAAAAGGAAAATCTTATTTACTGTATGTCTGTTGTTCGGACTCATAATGATCAACGGTGGCCTCGATAAATTATTCCACTACATGCCCCTACCGGAGAATGTATCTGAAGACATCGTCAAAGCCTTTGGAGCCTTTACACAAATCGGCTGGCTGATGCCACTTGTGGGTGTGGCAGAGATCCTCGGAGGTTTGCTGTTTATCATCCCGAAAACACGCGCCATCGGAGCATTGATTCTCCTGCCGGTATTTGTTGGAATCCTAATGGTAAACACCATCACAGATGCAACCGGACTCCCAATTGTCATCATCCTTCTCGCCATACTCGGCTGGGCCATGTTCGACAACAGACAAAAATACCTTCAACTCATCAAACACTAACCTCACTACTGTCACGCTGAGCGTAGTCGAAGCGTCAATACTCACTACTCAATACTAACACCATGAAAACAGAAAAAATCACAATCCAATCAACCCTCAACACTAACGCAAAAAAAGCCTGGGACTATTACACAAAACCTGAACACATCACAAAGTGGAACTTCGCAGATCCAAGCTGGCATTGTCCAAGTGCATCCAACGATATGAAAATAGGCGGTACTTACAAAGCCCGTATGGAAGCGAAAGACGGAAGTTTCGGTTTCGATTTTGAAGCAGTGTATACAGATCTTAAGCCCGGTAAATCCTTTACTTACAAAATGGGAGACGGACGCGAAGCAATTGTAGACTTTAAAGAAAATGCTGGTAAAACAGATGTTACCGTGCAATTCGATCCTGAAAACCAGAATCCTGTTGAAATGCAAAGAGGTGGCTGGCAGGCAATCCTCGACAGTTACAAAAAATATACAGAAAACAACTAGAATAAATTAAGTCTTGTCACTTGGAGTCCAACGGGAGTTGAAAACAAGTTTCCGCGCTAGCAAATCGAGTGATTTACCTCTAGCTCATCCTTGCGCGCGGTGGGCTTGGCCAGTCGGGGAGATGATAAGCTGTGAATTTTGTTTTGTTAGAGTGGTCGCTAGGTGATTCATCAACTAGAGTTTACCACTCTTGCAAAACAAAAGAGAGCGCTGGCAATCGACTGGCCTTGATTTTTGGCCACTTTGTATCAAGACAAAGTGGCGAAACCAAATCTCTGTGGAAAAAGTAGCGATTATAAACTCTAACAATTTATCAATCTAATAAATAAACTTATAAAAAATGACAGTTATAGCTACATTAACAATAGCCAGCGCAGCAATCTCACTCCTTGCGCTTTTTATTTTGCACTTCGTAAGCCCCGAACTACAGCCAAGCTGGCGCATGGTAAGCGAATATGCGTTGGGAAAACACAAATGGCTGCTTAGTATTTTCTTTTTCTGCTGGGGCATCAGCTCCATTTTAGCAAGTCTTTTGCTTTGGAAGACTTTAAATTCAGGTTGGGGAAATGTTGGCTGTATACTCTTTTTTGTTTCCGGTGCAGGTGCCATTATGGGGGGCTTGTTCGATGTAAAACATAAACTGCACGGCCTGTCTTTTACACTCGGCGTTCCAACACTCATCGCCGGCTCACTGCTTATTGCTTATCAGTTGTCAGGCCTGGAAGCCTGGATGAACTACAGCACTCTGCTAATCGCTTCGGCACATTCGGTTTGGATCAGCTGCGTGCTAATGGCGACCTCTATGGGTATTATGTTCTCGGGATTCAAAAAAGCGGGAGTGGCCTTTGGTCCCGATGCAGCACCACCAGATAAGGTGCCTCCTGGGGTGATAGCACTGGCAGGTTATGCTAACCGTTTACTGGTTTTATGTTACGTGGTTTGGAATATATTGATCGCATATTTGTTTCTCACAAATCATTGACATAAAAAAATCCAGGCACGCTTTTTTCCTGTAAAAAGGCATGTATGATATCATTGTCATAGGCGCCGGTATTTGTGGTTTATCCATTGCACGCGGTTTGCAGAAAGAAGGAAAAAAAGTCCTCATCCTCGAAGCGCGCGATCGTGCCGGGGGACGCATCGAAAGTTACAGAGGAAAATATTCCCAGGTGCTGGAAGCCGGTCCCGAATTTGTCCATGGCAAATTACCGCTCACGCGAAAATTACTGAAGGAGGCCGGAAAAACACTGATCGAAAAAAAAGGAGAGATTTACCGTTCTCGGGAAGATGTAATTATACAAGTAGACGAATTTATTCCAGATATGGAAGACCTGCTTGAAAAAATGCAGGAACAGGAAGAAGATTGCAGCCTGAGAGAATTCCTCGAAAATTATTTTGTGGCCGAACAATACAAAGAACTCCGGCAGGCTGCATACCGTATGGCCGAAGGCTTTGACGCAGCCGATCCCGACAAAGTAAGCGTGAAATCGCTGCTGAAAGAGTGGGGGAACGACAGTGCACAAACGGCTTACATTATTAACGAGGGTTATGGAAGCCTGGTGGAATATCTTTGTGGGCAGTGTATCAATTGTGGCGTAAACATTCAGCTTGGTAAAATAGTAACCGCTGTGAAATGGACGCCCGGACGCGTCAATATTAAATGCGAGGGTGGCAGCGAGTACAGCGCTTTAAAATTAGTGCTAACAGTTCCTCTGAGTATTCTCACGTCGGCTCCGTTCGAAAAAGGACACATAGAATTTAATCCGCCACTTCCCGAAAAAATACGGGCCGCCTTGCAAATGGGTTATGGTCCGGTAATAAAAGTGGTGATGGAATTCAGATCGTATTTCTGGAAGGAAGAAAAATACAAGAACGAATCTGCACAAATAGAAGATCTTAGTTTTTTAATGAACGATGGCGCCTTTCCCATCTTCTGGCCTAACGATCATTTGCCGGGAATCACAGCCTGGGCGGGCGGTGCGCAGGCGGCGAAACTTAAAAATTTTAATAATGGAGAACTGCTGAGCTTTGCGGCGCTAACCCTTGCCGAGTCGTTAAATTCCAGCGAAGATTTTATCTGGGAACAACTTATTTGCGCATCGGTGTTTAACTGGGCCAACGATCCCTTCGCCCGCGGCGCCTACTCTTACGAAACACCGGCCACAGCCAGCGCAAAAAAAATCCTCCAAACACCCGAGCAACAAACCATTTATTTTGCCGGCGAAGCTCTCGGTCAAACCACCGGCACCGTGGAAGCCGCACTCGAAAGCGCCGAAGCCCTCCTCAAAAGCGATCTCCCCGAATTGTATAAAGTTAAATAAGTCAAGGTGGACCTCGAGAGCCTCAGCCACCTTCGGGCATAATTAATGTTAATCCCTGTACCAAAAGCCTGCATAACAAGGCCATTCATTGCGGGGATGCCCGGTGCTTTGCAACAAACAAATACACTACAGGATCTCTGCGCCTCAGTGCCTCTGTCGCCTCCGTGTCAAATCTCTTTAGTATAATTAATGTTAATCCCTGTACCAAAAGCCCACTCTCTGCATTAACTTTAAAAAAGCCTCATCCCATGCGAACGTTACTCCTCCATTGCATGTTCCTCCTGTGCTCTTCTTTTACATTTGCACAAGATCTTACCGGCCTCAAAGACGGCGACATTGTATTTATCGTTAACAGCCAGGGGCAGGGCAGAGCCATACAATTAGCCACCCACTCCAAATACACACACGTAGGCATTGTTTTTTTCGAGAACGGGAAACCCATGGTTTACCACGCCGTGGAACCAGTAATGAAAAGCACCCTCGCCGAATTTATTTCCTTTAGCGGAGACGGACGTTACGAAATGCGCCGCCTGAAAGACAGAAGCGTCTTAACAGACTCTGTGATCCGCGTGATGAAAAAATTAGCCACAAAAGAACTCGACAAACATTACGACCTTGAATTTAACTGGAGCGATGAAGAAATGTACTGCTCCGAATATGTCTGGAAAATCTACAAACGCGCCTTAAACATAGAAGTAGGACAATTAAAACCCTTAGGTTCTTTTGATCTCAGTCATCCTCTGGTAAAAGAAATGCTGGAAGAACGGTATGACGGGAAAATTCCTTTGAACGAAAAAATGATCTCACCAGGAGATATGTTTGAATCTGAGCTGGTAGAGGGAGCAAAAGCCAAAACCGAATTTTAAGAACTAGCGCAGATTGCGCGGATTTCGCAAATCGCTAAGTAAAATCCGTATAATCCTTGTTTAAATTAACGTAGATTATAAATAGAATTATTGTATTCATCCGCGTCCATCTGAGAAATCTGCGTCAAACTAAACTCTAATGGCTTACATAGTGAACTACGAGTTGGTTCGC
>JAEUTM010000497.1 GCA_016788025.1 Bacteroidia bacterium | reverse complement strand
AATGCTCCTGGAAGAAATTACTTCTGTGGAAAAGGCGAAAACACTTATTGGAAAATCGGTTTTTATTGAGGCGAAATACGTTGAAGAAGAGGAAGCCGATTTTGATTGGATAGGTTACGAAGTAATTGATGAGAAACACGGTTTACTTGGAAAGGTGAACGGCATGAGTGATAACGGTCAACAAGTTCTTTTGAGTTTAGAATACAAAGGAAATGAAGTAATCCTTCCTTTGGTAGAAGACTTTATCAAAAGTCTGGATGAAAAAGCAAAAAGACTTCATTACCAGGCGCCGGAGGGATTAATAGATATATACCTGGAGGGTTCAGACAATAGCGAAGAAGTTTAATCGCTCACTCAATAACATTCCACATTCAATAAGTACACTAGGGACTTTGCCCGAACCGGCCAACCGTGTAAAAAAAACTATTGTAAGTTTAATTAAACAATAGTTAAGAGCATGGTAAGATTTCCCAAATATCTAATGTTCTTTTTAAGCCTCAGTCTCCGACTAATTTCCCAGAATGAAACAAACAACTGGTATTTCGGACAATACGCAGGTTTGAATTTTTCTACAAACCCACCCAGCGCGGTTTTAAATTCAACAATGTTCGCAAGCTCCGGATGTTCAAGTGTTTCTGACGCTGCTGGCAATTTACTTTTTTATACAAATGGACAAACAGTTTGGAATAAAAATCATCAAATTATGGCTAACGGAACGGGTTTGTGGGGAGTGTATGGACCGTCGCAATCTGGATTAATTGTCAAGAAACCTGGTAGCTCTTCTATTTATTATATATTCTCAACGGGCTGGTATTATTTCGCATATTCTATTGTGGATATGAGTCTTGCATCTGGAACAGGTTCTGTCACAATAAAAAACAAAAACGTCTACCAATGGGCTGTTGGCTCGTCAGTTGCGGCAACGAAACATTGCAATGGCGAGGATGTATGGATTATCACGGTTGGATCACCCTCCTATTTTAATTCCTGTTTAAGTGCTTTTAAATTATCAAGCACAGGTCTTGATACGGTTGGGATCCAATCTTCCACTACACAATTTGGGTATCCAGTTGGCACATTAAAAGTATCGCCAAATGGACGAAAAATTGCAGCTACAAATTACGGTTATTACAATGACTCGAGTGTGGTAGAGTTGTTTGATTTTGATAATAGCACAGGTGTTGCTTCCAACTTACAAATTCTACTAGGGGACACAGCAATAAAAAAAATATTTGGGACTGAATTTTCACCAGACGGCTCTAAGCTATACGCGGCAAGCTATTTGCCAAACAGAATATATCAATGGGATTTATGTGCTGGATCAACGAGCGCCATTGTAGCTTCACAATATACTGCGGCAAGCACACCAAGTAATGTTCAGTTAATGGCTATGCAACTGGCATCTGATGGCAAAATATATGTTTGCAAATCATTCCGGAAATACATGGCAGCGATAAAAAATCCAAATGCTTCGGGTAGCAGCTGTAATTATGTGGATTCTGCTGTTTCAATAGCTCCCGGAAGCAATAACTATGGGCTTCCTTCTTTTGTAAGCTCTTATTTCGAAGAAAAACCTTCGATGACCACCAACTATAATATTTCGCAGAGCTGTCTAACTGCATCCTTTGATGTGTCGCAAGCGCTTACCTGTCCATCAACAGGTTATTCGCTTTCAAACCTGAGCTGGTCTTTTGGTGATCCGGCAAGCGGAAATTCAAATACTTCAGTTTTGACTAACCCGGTTCATCATTTTTCTCTGGCTGGAACTTACACGGTCACTTTAATCGTTAACTATAATTGCAGTTCCGATACAATTAAAAAGGTAATAACGGTCGGGCCACAGCTTCAACTCGCTGCTAATCGCAAAGCTGTTGTTTGCGCAGGGGATTCTATCGAATTATCGGCGAGTGGTGCAGACAGTTACTTATGGCAAGACGGCTCCAGTGGAGATCATCTAAATATTTCCCCGTCAGTAAGTGCATATTACACAGTGATTGGAACTAGTTCTACTCTCGGTTGCAGCAGGAAAGATTCTGTTTATGTTACAGTTCTGGATTGTACCGGCCTGAAAGAATTTCAGAATCAGGAATACCGCTTAACGGTTTTCCCAAATCCTTCGCATGGCGAAGTAGAAATTAATGCAGGTAAGTCGGGACAAATTTTCCTGTTGAATGAACTAGGGCAGGAACTGGCTAGATTTTACCTCGGCGCTGAAAATAAGTATCAGGTAAAATTAAGCGGTCTGCAAAGTGGAGTTTATCTTATTAAAATGGACTATATGGTTCGAAAGATCGTCGTAAACTGAGATTCTGATTAGCCCTGATTCCAAAATATTTCTGCTTTTTACTCGCTCAGGGTTTCCCTTTTTAAATGTAAATTAGCAAGCGTACATGCTTGTATCTGTTATATTGCCTTGTTATAATCCACCTGAGAACTGGGATAGCAGCATTATTCAGGAATATCAAAAACTCAGGCAGCAGATTCCTGATGAACTTGAATTGATCCTGGTACAGGATGGGGCGAATTTGAATCTTGAGCCGGGAATAAAAAGATTGAAAACGGAACTGTCTAACTTCAATCATGTACAATACCCGGAAAACAGAGGCAAAGGTTATGCCCTTCGCAAAGGTGTGGAAACAGCGAATGGGGAGCTTATCATTTACACCGATATTGATTTTCCTTATAATACCGAAAGTTTTTTGAAGATCTACGCAGCGCTGAAGAATGACGAATGTGATTTGGCCGCCGGAGTTAAGGATGAAAGCTATTATTCTCATGTACCTTTTTCGCGCCGTGTGTTATCGAAAGGTCTGCGCTGGCTTATCCGGCTGTTCCTCTCAATTCCCTTTACAGACACGCAATGCGGACTAAAAGGTTTTCAAAAAAATATGAAAGCTATTTTTCTGAAGACACAGATCAACAGATATCTTTTTGATCTTGAATTCATAAGACTTTCTCATAAACGTGGTTACAGGGTAAAACCCATTAAAATTAAACTCAACGACAATGTACACTTCAGGGGCATGAACTACAGGGTACTTTTTGCAGAATCGCTGAATTTTCTAAAATTGCTGTTCAGGCCCAGGTATGGAGAATGAAGCCTGCTGATGTTGAGAAACTTAGGAAAATCCGCTTATTTAAAGATTCCAATAAATTTTTAAAAAGTTTAGACGGAAACTAAAAAATCATTAAATTTGCCGCTCTCTGTTAGAGACAAGCACTTATTGGTTAGGTGGACAACAAATGTCCGGTGGACATTTGGGTGAGCAAGTGTGTAAGCCATCCACCTAATGAAGAGTGAAATATTGGTTAGGTGGACAACAAATGTCCGGTGGACATTTGGGT
>JAEUTM010000481.1 GCA_016788025.1 Bacteroidia bacterium | reverse complement strand
AAGTTGGGTCTTATCACCCGAGAAACTCTGGGCCACAAACCCAGCTCCAAGCTCAAGAGCCAGACCGGCAAGATCTATCGATTCGAAAGGATTTACGTTTCCGCTTTTATTTTTAGAGCCCCTATCGGCCGTAGCAGAGTCTTGTCCTTTGGTGAGGCCATAACAACCGTTGTTCATTACGATGTAAATCATCTTCAAATTACGTCGTACAACGTGAACAAACTGTCCCATTCCGATACTTGCAGTGTCGCCATCACCCGAAACTCCAAAGTACAGCAAATCTTTATTTGCTAGGTTTGCTCCTGTAGCAACCGAAGGCATACGACCATGCACAGAATTAAATCCGTGTGAGTGATTTAAGAAATAAGACGGGGTTTTTGAAGAACAGCCAATGCCTGAAAGTTTTGCAACTTTATGCGGCTCAATATTCATTTCATAACAGGCCTGAACAACCGCTGCACTGATTGAATCATGGCCGCATCCGGCGCAAAGGGTAGAAAGCGCTCCCTCGTAATAATCTACTGAATAACCCAGTTTGTTTTTAGGCTGTGCAGGGTGACGGAATTTCGGACGAATGTAACTCATAGTAGTTGAGAGTTTATAGTTGAAAGATTATAGTTAAACCCGACGTCACACTGAGCGAAGTCGAAGTGTAGTTCTATTTCACAATTTCGTTAACAATATGTTGAGCAGTGATCGGCATTCCGTCATAGTTCAACACCGGAATTAATTTGGAAGCGTCGGCACCAAGTTCAATCATGAGGAGGCTTCTCATTTGTGCATCCCGGTTTTGTTCTATCACATAGATTTTTTTGTGTGACTTTACAAATTCCTCTACTTCGTTATTGAATGGGAAGGATCTGATTCTCATCGCATCCATTACAATATTGCGTTCACGCAGCATATCCATGGCTTCTTCCACCGAATACTGTGAAGTGCCAAAGAACAACACACCGGTCTCCGAATGATTTCGCTCCTGGTAGACCTCCGGTTCTGGTACATACTTTTTCGCAGTGTTCCATTTTTTGATCAGGCGATCCATGTTTCGTTTGTATGCATTTCCGTCTTCGGTATATACCGCATATTCGTCGCGCGAAGTTCCACGTGTGAAATAAGCGCCTTTACTTGGATGTGTACCAGGATAAGTCCTGTAAGGAATCCCGTCATTGTCCACATCATTGTAACGTCCGAATCTTGCTATTTTTTCCAGGTCCTCGGCGCTGAGTACTTTCCCCCTTTTGTATTCGCGTTTATCATCCCAGGTTAAGGCTTCTGTCACGTGATCATTCATCCCAAGATCGAGATCCGTCATCAATATAACAGGTGTCTGCAATACCTCGGCAAGGTCAAAGGCATCTGCGGTCATTTCAAAACATTCTTTAGGAGTGGAAGGAAAAAGCAATAAATGCTTAGTATCGCCATGTGATGCATAGGCGGCTTCCATAATATCTGATTGTTGGGTCCTGGTTGGCATCCCCGTTGAAGGACCTGTTCTCTGCACATCAATCAGAACTGCAGGAATCTCAGCAAAATACGCAAGACCTAAAAATTCATTCATTAATGAAACGCCGGGTCCACTTGTTGCCGTAAATGAACGTGCCCCGTTCCAGCCTGCTCCGATAACCATACCCATGGCGGCAAGTTCATCTTCTGCCTGAACAATGGCAACATTATTTTTACCTGTTGTTTTATCCACTCTCAACGATTCGGCATAAGACATAAAAGCCTCTACCACCGATGTGGAAGGAGTGATGGGATACCAGGCAGCCACTGTAGCCCCGCCGTATATTGCACCCAGACCACAGGCAGAATTTCCATCCATCATAATATGCCCTTTAGTGAGATCGCGGCGCTCAACACGAATATCCAGAGGATAGTTAAAATTTTTGTGTACATAATCTACTCCCATTTGAAGCGCTTGTACGTTCATAGGAATGAGTTTTTCCTTTCCTTTGAATTGTTCGGCCAGAAGATTTTCCAGTTCCTTAAATTCAATTTCGAAAAGAGCCGCAAGTGCCCCAACATATATAATGTTTTTAAACAACTGTCTCTGGCGAGGATCGGAGTATGTTGCGTTACACATATCCATAAGAGGAATTCCAATGTAGGTGATGTCCTCACGCAGATATTCTTCAGGCAAACGCTTGGAACTGTCGAATAAAAAATATCCTCCTGATTTTATGGACTCTATGTCCGCTTTCATACTTTGCGGATTCACACCAACTAAAAAGTCTATGCCTTCCCTTCTTCCAAGGTATCCCTTTTCATTTACCCTTACCTCATACCAGGTGGGCAAACCCTGGATGTTAGAAGGGAAAATATTCTTCGGGGTCACAGGGACCCCCATCCTGAAAATTGCTTTTGTAAATAAATGATTGGCGCTGGCTGAGCCCGTTCCGTTTACGTTTGCGAATCGAACCACAAAATCGTTTACTCCGGAACGTTCTGCCGTTTGCAGGTGCCTGTTTACTTTCATACTTTACCGGCTTTAGTTACATTATAAAAAAACTTTTGCATATCCCAGGCAGAAGTTGGACAACGTTCTGCGCACAAACCACAATGTAGACACACGTTCTCGTCTTTCACCATTACACGTTTTGTGGTTAGTGGGCCTGATAAATAGATACTTTGAGTCATATTTTCCGCCGGAATTTTTAAAGATTTACGCAAATCATTTTCGTCTTCTTTGTAGTCAATGAAGTTGATACAGGAAGTAGGACAAACATCCATGCAAGCGTCACATTCTATACATTTTGTTTCTGAGAAAACTGTTTGTACATCACAGTTCAGGCAACGCTCAGCTTCTTTACATGCAGTGTGAACATCAAAACCAAGTTCAACTTCTTTCTTAATGTTTTTAAGCGTGAGTTTTTTATCGGCCTGTGGTACTACGAAACGGGTATCATTTGTAACCGGTGAATCGTAGCTCCATTCGTGAATTCCCATTTTCTGACTGACAAGATTTGTAAACGGAGCCGGGCGATCTTTCACCTGGTCTTTACCTTTACACATCAGGTCAATGGAAATAGCAGCCTGGTGTCCATGAGCCACCGCTGTAATAACATTTTTAGGTCCCCATGCTGCATCACCGCCAAAATACACTTTAGGATGTGTGGATACATGTGTTTTTTCATCCACCTTTGGTAAACCCCATTCGTCAAATTCAATACCAAGGTCGCGCTCTATCCATGGAAAACTATTTTCCTGACCTATCGCTATCAGCACGTCATCTGCTTCTACAAATACCGGTGCCTCTCCTGTTGGGATCAACTGTCTTTTTCCCTTTTCATCTTTTATGGCCTTCACTTTTTCAAAAGTCATGCCTTTCAGTTTGCCATTTTCAACCACGAAGGTTTTAGGCACATGGTTATCTAAAATTGGAATATCTTCATGCTGCGCGTCTTCTTTTTCCCAGGGTGAGGCTTTCATTTCTGCAAAAGGACTGCGTACAAGTACTTTTACATTTTCACCGCCCAATCTTCGTGCAGTTCGGCAACAATCCATCGCCGTGTTTCCGCCTCCCAGCACAATTACATTCCTCCCAATTTTTTTGGTGTGTTCAAATGCTACACTGCTCAACCAGTTAATACCAATGTGCACATTCGCATCGGCTTCTTTTCTTCCAGGAATGTCCAGATCTTTTCCCCTTGGTGCACCGGTCCCTACAAACACAGCGGCGTAGTCTTTGGCTAAAAGTTCTTTCAGACTCTTAACATAAGTATTAAAATGGGTATGTACCCCCAGATCAAGAATAAAATTGACTTCTTCATTTAAAACCTCTTCAGGCAGACGGAATGCCGGGATCTGGCTTCTCATAAATCCTCCACCGCTTTTTTGCTCATCGTAAAGATGTACTTCATAACCGAAAGGCGTGAGATCACGGGCAACAGTTAGGGAAGCGGGACCGGCGCCAACCAATGCTATTTTTTTGCCGTTTTGTTTAAACGGACCTTTAGGCATCATCTTTTTTACGTCGTCCTTATTGTCAGCTGCCACTCGTTTAAGCCTGCAAATTGCAACCGGCTCTTCTTTGTCTAATCTGCCCCTTCTGCATGCAGGTTCACAGGGTCTGTCACATGTTCTCCCGAGAACCCCCGGAAAAACATTCGAGTCCCAGTTAACCATGTAGGCTTCGGAATATTTTCCTTCAGCGATTAAACGAATGTAATGCGGAACAGGTGTGTGAGCCGGACAGGCATATTGACAATCAACAACTTTATGAAAGTACTCTGGATCTTTAATGTCGGTTGGTTTCAAATTCTAAGGGTTTTAGAGATTCTTAAATTGACGAAAAAAAGAACAAAATGGTAAGGACTCTTCCAAAAATAAGATATTTTAATTAAAAACAAGCTTTTTGGTCCACTGCCCGGTATTGTCTTGAGAAACAGGGAATTCCTGAATTCCTGAACCGGGTTAATGGTTAAAGACAAAACCATTTGTTTGAGCTGATTGAATTTATTTGCGACTAATCGACAAAAAACGTGACTTTATCTAATTGTCGCCCGGACCCGGCTTTTTTTGCAAGTTTCTTTGGGTGTAACGGCTTTGGTTTCTGTCTTAATATAGAACCCTGGTTGATCTTATGCCCTTTTTTAAGAGAAACCAAAAAAAAACAGTAACATGAAAAATTCTACGATTACATGGTTGCTAAGTTTCTTTTTCCTGGTGTCTTGCTTTAAATCCGTTGTGGCAGGTACACCTACAAAAGATACCACACGTTGTGTTGAAATAGACGGAATTATTGGTAACGCGAGCCTTACAAAAGGCGACGAATGCCTGGTGGAGCTGATCTGTTTCAATAAGGTTGAGGAAACGGTTGTTCTGAAAAACGGTAAAAAAAGATTTAAACTGAACTTGAAAAAAAATGCTTTCTATACTATTAAAATGTCGAAGAAAGGGCATGTTACCCGTACCATTATTATCGACACGAGAATAGCAGAGAGTGAATACGAAGGTTACTTTTTTTCATTTGAAACAAAACTTCTGCCCGAATCGCAAACAGATGCATTAAACAAGGAGATCCTGTCTCAGCCCATTGCACTTGTTTACTTCGATCAGAAAAAAGATTGTTTTGTATACGATAAGGAATATACATCGAGACTTAAAAAAGAAATAGTCTCGAAATAAGTTGTGTTGTGTAAGACACCGGTCTCCTATAATCTTTGGGGGTTTATAATGACTGGTGGAAAAAGCCCTTCGGTAATGGGGGCTTTTTTTTATTTAGTGAAAAAGGCTTGCAGAAATTTCTGCAAGCCTTTTTCGTAAGGGTTAATTACTTTGGTTGAGTAAATGTAACCAGATATTTTGTATTTCAAAACATCAGTGCATAATTTTTTCTTCAACCAATTGATAAAGTAATTTACGTTCGCCTTTGTAAGTTGCGGTTATAAATGCATCCGCTATTTTGTTTTCCTGAACACGCTTCAACAGATCGAAGGCTTCGTTATAGGTTCTGTAGGAGCCTATGGTGAAACGATTGATTTTTTCTTTATCGGTGCGTTTTACAATTTTTGGCATTCCTACAATTCCATTATAATTAAAATTCTCCGAGAATTTATAGGCTGCCAGTTGTACTTCGTAGGTCAGGCCGTCAATCTGCACGTTACCGAATTCTTTGGAGTAGGAATTCTTGTCAAATATATTATTTGTTTTGGTGAGCTCCTCGCCGGTCTTATTTTTCGAGTCTATATTTCCGGTATAAGTAGGACTTGTAAACTCCGCAAAAACGCTCAATACAACAAATGAATCTATGTTTGCGGTGCTTAATTTGATAATTCTTGGCGCAAACTGGTCAAGAGTTACCAGCAATTCGTATTCGTCTCCCGCAGCAAGATTGCTTAGAAATTTACCGGTGAGTTTATTTGCGTTTACTTTAAAGCGCATATCCCTGTTATTTAGCATCGAACGGATCTCTACTTCAGCAGCTGAAGGTTTTCCATCAAGAGTTACCAAACCTTCCACTTGCAATAACACTACTGGCCTGCCCGGAATTCCCGGCTCCACTTTGTAAATATCTTGACCTCCGTCACCACCGGGTTTCAGAGAAGAATAATATGCAACCTTTCCATCTGCCCTAACAGTAAAATAATTATCATCGTTGGTAGTGTTGATCGGTTGTCCAAGATTGTAAGGAGTTTGCCAATCGCCGTTGATAAAATCGCTTCTGAATATGTCGTACCCACCGATACTGTTTTTGTTATTTGACGAAAAGAATAGAATTCTTCCGTCGGAAGTAACAAATGGCGCATCTTCATCGAATTTCGAATTTATCTCCGAGCCCAGATTTTTAATATTGGTCCACATATTGTCTTTCACTCTTTCCGCATAATATAAATCCTTTCCGCCATAACCTCCTTTGCGTTCGCTGGCAAAAATAATTCTGTCTTCATTTGGAATAAAACAGGCAGAACCGTCCCATTCCGGGCTGTTTAGTTTGAGCTGGAGAACAGGTGTGGTCCAGGTCTTCCCATTCAATTCACTTAAGTAGAGATCACCTTTACCTTCTCCTCTGTTTTTATAGATAAAAAGCTCTGTGCCATCTGAATTTAAACTAACTGCTGCATCGTGAGTAAGAGTATTCAATTGTTCAATTCCTTTTGGCTCACTCCAAACTGTGTCGTTAATTTTAGTTGACATAAAGATGTCTTCATAAAACAATTCAACATTGTCTATGTTCCTCACCTTACTTCCCTTTACGGTTTGTTTTCCACCCTTGGCATTGGGACCACGATAAGTATAGATCATCATTTCTTCGTTAGAGGGAATCAGGGGACTATACTCATCTGCCTTGGTATTTATCGGCATTCCAAGATTAGTGATTTTTACAAAACTCTTTTTTTCTTTAAGATCTACAATGTTATAACAATGCTGAAGGCCCATGTTGATCTCATTCACAAATCTATCGTTCTTCAGACCTTTCTTTTCCTCAACAGCCAGGGCCTTCTTATACTCCTCTATGGCTCTTTGGATGCTATCGTTTTTTACCAATGCATAAGCGAGATTAAAATTATAACCGTTGATCTCAGTCTCTTTGTCTTTTAACAGGTATAGATTAGGTAGTGCCTTTTGTTTTTGATCGGGGTCATGCGAATAACAAATGCCTTTCAAATAAT
>JAEUTM010000479.1 GCA_016788025.1 Bacteroidia bacterium | reverse complement strand
TACGGAGATGAAACAATGTCCTCGCCTTTAAGAGCAAAAAACGCTATGTCAGTTAGAAAAACGTCTTTATTCATTTTCCTCTTATCTGCACTGTTTGGATTTTCTCAGTCGAAGAAGGTATGGATTGAGCTGGCGGATGAGGCTTATGCCAAGCGTGACTATGCGAATGCTGCAATTTATTACTCAAAGGTACTGGATGACACAACTGTATTAAGATCTTATATCATTCCTTACGAAGCGCAGCTTGTTAACTTGAAAATGCCTTCCTTGTTTAAGGTTCCGGAACTAGCCGTAACTAAACGTAAAGACAGTACCAACAAGGTAAAGGCGGATCTGGTACAATCCAGTAAATACGATTTTATATTGTACCGCCTGGCGCAGAGTTATCGTCTTAATTTTGATTATTCACATGCTGCGGATGCCTTTAAAAAGTGCGTTGAGCGTAAAGTTTATGCTGATGCTGGATATTTTTACGGATTATGCCTGATGAATCAGCAAAAATACCAGGACGCCTTGAAAGCTTTTGACGATTATGTGATGGAAAAAGCCGGAACAGACTCTTTGATCCTGCTCGCAGCTAAAAAAGAAACCTGGTGTTATTTTGCAATGGATACACTTGTCCCAAAAAAGGCCGTTGTGAGGATGATGGATTCGCTGGTATTTAATCGCGGTACTAGCAATTTTGGAGTCATGTATTATTTAAGCGACCAGAAAGTTATTTTTACAAGTGCCCGCAGAGGCGGTGTGGTCACCGATCCGGAGAAACAGGACTCTAAATATTTTTGCGATCTCTACATGTCAGACTTGGAAGATACGATCTGGCAACGACCGATAAACTTTGGTAGGCCTGTAAATACATCTCTTCACGAGGGTGCAGGAGTGTTTACACCCGATGAAGTTATGTTATTTACCCGATGGAGTGATAACAATCGTTACGAAGCATTTATTTACATGGCCAGAACAACGGGTGGAAAGTTTTATGAAGCCATGAAGCTCGGAACCAATATTAACATGCCAGGTTACAAGTCCCACCAGCCATATGTAACAGGTGACGGTCGACATTTATTCTTTTCTTCTAACCGTCCTGGTGGTAAAGGAGGATTTGATCTCTGGATGGCAACCATCGACGAGAATGGTTTTGTGGGAGAAGCAAAAAATCTGGGAGAGCCTATCAATACAGAAGCTGATGAAGTAACTCCATTCTTTCACGACATTAGTAATACCATTTATTTTAGTTCGAATGGACATCCCGGTTTGGGCGGGCTTGATGTTTTTAAATCAAGTTTAAATGTGGATGATTCTGTTTACCAGGTACCGGTAAATCTTAACACTCCAATCAATTCATCCAAAGACGACGCTTATTATGTTACCAGTCGTTTAGGAAGCAGCGGATTTTTCTCAAGCGACAGGCTAGATTGTGAAGGGGGACATTGTTATAATATTTATTCATACCTGAACGATCCCATTAAATTTGACCTGGAGGGACACGTATATGATAACGAAACCACTGAGCCCATTGCTTCGGCGCTTGTTACTATTAAAGACGTTCACGATAATGATGAGCCCTTTTACGTTGTAACAGATGAACAAGGCTACTATAAAACCGAACTGAAGGCAAACTTCGAGTACTTTTTAAAGGCGCAAAAGAGCAAGTACTTCGGTAAGTCTGCAAGCGTAATCACCAAAGGCTTAACAGATAGTAAACACTTTGAACAGGATTTTTACCTGGATAAAATTCCGGAAGGTGATATTGAAATTGAAGGGGTAGAGTAT
>JAEUTM010000472.1 GCA_016788025.1 Bacteroidia bacterium | reverse complement strand
TTCCATACCGCCTACAAATTCATCCTGATAGATTGCTCCTAAAAGTTGTGGCAGTGGCGTTCCATCTGAGAAACCATCAAAACCAGAAACTTCTCGGTTACGGTTTCCATGACCCGTTAGAATTGCTTTTTTTAGATTTTCAGCTTTTCCACCAGCTGCAAAAAAAATCTGTTCGGTTCTTTCAAGCACGCTTTTCACCCGGTCATATTTACTCATGTCCATTCCTTTGGATTGAGCATATTCCCGTGTAGCATAGCCCCATTTGATTTTTTCTGCCACCTTACCAACGTTGAGTTTCATTGAAGCCAGGATACCAGCGCGAAGCAATACAGTGGCAGGATTGATCTTGTTGATTTTGTTAACCACTTTCAATACTTTCTTGCCGATCGCTTTGCGCTTCTCCTTGGCAGCGGCTTTTTTCTCAGGTGATCTTTTAAATATTCCTTTCTTCGCGGGTGCAGCTCCACCGCCACCGCTGGCTTTTCGTTTGAGCAATCTGCCAAGTTCACCCAAATCGCTACCTGAGAACAAGTCTTGATAGGATGCTGGTTTGTTGTCACTGCTCTGAGGAATGCCGTCTAAAAATTGCAGTTCCATGTTGTAGTCTTCTTTTTTTGAATACGGTTTTTCGTAGTTGAATTTGTGTACACAGAAATCAATAATAATTTCTCCACCTTTTGGATTAGGGATCACGGAATAGATGTGCGAGAAATTATCCGCTCCATCGTATGCCGTAATCCGGCATGTGATATTCCTTGCTCCGTACACATACATACAAGTATTGACAAATGTTGTTCCGCAGTCACAGTCCCCCTTGCCATCCCAGATTAATCGACGGGGACTGCGAACCTGTTCCTTGAATTGCTTGTCACGTACCCATTCGATATGATAACGAACAAATTCCCAGAGCTTTTTGCACGCATCGTAAAGCGACAGTCCTTTTAATTCCTGTTCAACGAACTTTTCCACTTGCCACCCGCAGGATTTTACAACCTGTGGGATGAATCTTACAGTATGTGAAACATTGGCATTGGAACTAATTGTTTTGTCAATGCCCGTTGGTTTTGCAAAAAGGTGCCTGTATGGTTCCAGGCTACGGAGCTTTACTTTATTCTGGGCTTCCCAACTATAATTTAAATATCTTTCTGCCGTTCCCATTACGCTTTTGGTTTAAGTGTTATGACATCAGGTTTTTCGTAGTTCACAAATGAGTTCCCGATCTTGATGCTCGTAGTTGTTATTGTTGTGATTTTTGCTGGCTGTTTTTTAAGAAGTACCTTAAAAAGCCCATCGCCGAGGGTTAATAGTCCGGTTGCCGGAATTGTGAGGTAAATGGGATCAATAGGTTTTGCTCCGTACTTGGCAATCTCAATGACTTTGTCTTGTAATTGCGAAGTGCCAATGACCTTATTTTCAAAAAGAACTTTCACATATGGCTGTTTGATGGTCAGGGTTCCTTCGGTTGGATTTTTTAAGATCACATCAATTCTCAAGGTTAGTCCGTTGAGCTTAACAGAATGAACCATTGCAGTGGTGATAGTATCGAGTTTATCACCCACTTTCTTTTTACCCATTAAATAGTTAATAGTCCAGGCGATTCCGCCGATTGTAGCTACGATACCCGTTCCTATTAATATTTTTTTTCCAGTTCCCATTAGTCTTGTTTGTCTTCGATTTGGTTTTCGTCCTCCTCTTGTTTTCCTTTTTTGCGTTCCAGTAGTTTTTGCGAGAGGTAGTCTCCGGCCAATTTAAAAATCATCCAGATGGCTCCTCCTATTGCCGCTTTCACGGCATACCCTCCAAGGCCGGAGTAATCGACGTTTGCGAACAGTATCGCTCCGGTGAGGAAAGTAGAGGAGGCTGTGTCTGCTGCTACTGTGTGGGTTCTCATGTTCATTTTTCTTATTGTTGCTGAATTACAATACAAAGTTGTGGCGGCTGTTTTTCTCACTGTTCCACTTTGCACCGATTTGATAGCTACGGGAACAACAAAGAACTTTTAGGACTGAGATAGCACTTCTGGTCACTTCTTGGCACCGTACTTTTCTACCATAAAAAGTACTTGCCTGACACAATACACACCGCCAATTGGTTCTCCTAACTCCTTTTCTACAGCTTTTATCATCATTCTAAGTACTTTTGGTGTAACACCTAACAGGGCTGCTAGATCCTTTTTGTTGCGTGGTTTTTCAAGGGTGTCACGACTAGACCCTTTTTTACTTTCTGATTCCATGATCTGATTTTTAAAAATTGATAAATTGATAATGCATAACTGCGTTGAGATACCACTGGAGTAAATCAAAATGAGTAAGTGAAATGAATTGATGTCTGTAAAAAACTATATCGAGGATGTTGCGTGAATCGGCGTAGTTTTTAACGGCCTCAGCCAAAAGCGTCAGACCTTTGTTGAACTCTGGAGAATACTTTCTTTGCTTAGTAAGGGCGCTGTACCACCTTTCGGTACTAGAGAGTCCTTTAGGATGATTTATATTGAACCAATCTTCGGGTTGCGGAATATAGCGACTGTCTTTTTCTTCTGCATGGCGTTTGGCAAGACAAGCCCGCTCGATCAGTTCGGCAAACGTTTTGTCAATGTCTTTGCTTCCCTTAAAAAAGACTGCGATCTGAACTTTGAATTTATTTTTTTCTTTTTCGTAAAAATCCTGTGTATGCCAGAACATCGAATGGCAGAATGTCCAATAGTCTTCGCTTCGTTTTGCCACCTTAATGGAATTAAGCAGTTCAGAGTTTTCTATTTGTTTATATGCAAGCTTGTTTGTTTTGCCGGTGCTATTGCTGCGGGGTTGTAAAGGCTTAGAAGCATCAAATGATTCCATGCGCCTACGCATATAAGCCAGTTGACGGCAGGATGGTGAGCAATAAATTTGGTCGCAACGATTTTTCTGAACGAAAGGGCGTTGACAAAATGAACAATTGGTTTCCATGACTTTTATTTTTTCTAGCTCTTGGGTTGCAAGTAGTTTCTAAAATCAAAGGTATGACGGGGGTTAGGGGCTACTGTTCCAATTTGTTTCACTTTGCACCACTTTGCTCAAAATCGTAATCAGAAAGAACTTTTAGGAACTTTTAAGCACCTTCATGAACTAGTATAAATAATAAAAGCCCTTACGGGCTTTACATAACGGAGGTCTATTCGATGTAATACTTAGAGCGAATGGTTAGTGAACCACAACGTAAGGGATTCCGAAAAATTTCAACATCTTTATCACTTGGGCAAAAGTCCAGTAGTGTCCAAACCTAGGGCCTATCTGCTTTCGCAAGGGTCGTAGATCACGGTTGAGTGTGTACTTAGGTAAACCAATCAGTGCTGGTAATTCTTTGTTGTGGTACATTCTGTATTGT
>JAEUTM010000439.1 GCA_016788025.1 Bacteroidia bacterium | reverse complement strand
AGAAAAACTGGCTTTTAGTAGCTGCCGCGATTTCTGTAATCATTAAAATATGGTATCGCTCTACCCTTGGAGAATCACATTTTACCGACCCTACCTTTGCTTTAATGATCTACTGCCGGTTCGAATGTATTCTTGTAGGATGTTATGCCGCATTTGTGTATCATGAAAAATCACCCTTATTTTATAAACTTACACGAACACACGCCTTCATTGCGGCCGGGCTGCTGCCTGTATTTCTCTTTTTTATGAAACTTGAATCTTACCTTTACATTCATACGTCTACCTGCATTGCCATTCTTATTCTTTATTTAAGTAAGGATAAGTTCCGTTTTCTCGAAAATAAGTTCCTGATCTTTATGGGTAAGTTGTCTTTCAGCATCTATTTAACGCACGAATTTTCAATCGTATTTTTTCTTAATTTAAAAGGTATGGCTACACCCTCGCGGCATTCGGATATTTTCCTTTATGCTTGTGTACTGGCATCTTCCATTGTTGTAGCTTTTATTTTCTACAAACTCATCGAGGAGCCTTTTGTGAAATTAAAGGACAAGATGGATTTGGTTTTACCCCGGAAGAACAAAGAAAAAAACACCAAACCTGCTGCCGTTTAGGTAACTTGTATTGTGTTAGTGCGGGAAGGTTTGTTTTAAGGCTTGGTTTTGCGCATGTCAGGCTTCATCAAAAACAACGCCGTGCTCCGTTAACTCATGTAATAATGGCGTGTAGATCTCTTTATGAATAGGGATTTGTACCCCATAACGTTTAAATTTACCGGTAAGGAAATTCTTCACAGTGATAGCCAGTGGAAGCCCCACGGTTAGGGCCATTGCAGTGTAGTGTTCGTCTTTTCCGATAACACCCAGAGAGGAGTTCTTTTTATGAATGCCGGTTTTACCAGGTAAAGTATATTCAAACTGGTGCTGCATCACTATCATATCTTTGTCTCCGGCCTTCAGTCTCCATTTTTCCTCCAGCAAAGCCTGAAGAATTTGTGCCGGACTTCCTTCTTCCATCAAAATAGGCTTGTTGGAAAACAATTCAAGATAATCCATCATAACTTCCGTTTCCTTATCCCATGCGGAACCAATAAACTGTTTAAGTCTTTGTTTAAGATCTCCTTTTGAAGTGGGTAAAAATGAAGCTATTAGAGAAGAATAGGTTAGTTTATTTGCGTGCGTAATTTTAGACGTATCATCCGTCAGTCCCAACTTTACAAAAATATTCCAGGCTTTACAGTAACCAGCTTGCCTGAACGTTCCACGCAGCATTGTTTTAATGTTTTTTAACCCGTAAACATCTATATAACTAATACTATCGCGATTAGCATACGCATCAAAACGCCCATAGGCATCCATTGTCACCGTATCTGTTTGCGAAAAGATCCGGTTGTAAGGAATAAACTTAATTTCTCCGTCTTCAAGATACTGAGCGGTGCCCTGCCCTGCCAAAATCACATTCCGGGGATTCCAGCTGAATTTGTAACCCCAGGGATTATCGTTACTTTCAGGCGCTACCAAACCACCACAATACGATTTAAAAGAGACTAGTTTTCCTCCCAAAGCATGAATCTCATCTATAACCTTCATAGCGCTGGCATGATCGATGCCTGGATCTAAACCACATTCATTTAACAGAAGTAAATTTTTCCGCTGCGCCTCAGAGTCCAGTGCTTTCATATCAGCGCTCACATAACTGGCTGTAGCCATGTGCTTGCCAAATTCAACGCAATCGCGGGCAACGTCGCCGTGCATAAAAGCAGGCAACATGGATATCACCAGGTCATGCTCCGAAATAATTCGCCTGCGTTCTGTTTCATTGCGAATATCAAATGCCAGCGCCTTTGCCCGGGGATGACCGTTGGTTTTTGCCTGGGCAAGATTCACATCCATATCTGTAACGGTAACTTCCCAGTTGTAAGTTTCAGCTTGGTTTAAAAGATACTCTATGAGATAAATAGCCGATCTTCCGGCCCCGATGATTAGTATTTTAGTCATGCGCTTACAAAATTAATCCAAAAAAGACGCAGATTTCGCTGATTTCACAGATTATTATAAATCTTATCTGCGTAATCCGTGTAATCTGCGTTAAACAAATAAAATGAATGGTTTAAAAATCAACCTTCACATAAAACAGAGGCAAAAACCCTAACTGGTAATTTTTAACCAGTGGATCTGCGTTAATATTAGCCGGATCTGGTGCATAGCTGAGAGCAAGTACATTTTTTGTACTCATCACATTGATAAGATCGAGTGCGATTTCGATCCCTGCTCTTTTCCCATTGATCTTGTATGAAATTCTAAAATCGAGACGGTTATATGGTGCAAATTGAAGGGTATTGATCTTGTCGTCCTGAGGCACCACATCCATTACCTGGTTACTTGCCGCAATGTTTGCGGGTGAATATCTTTTTCCGCCACCATAGGTAAACTTCGTACCGAAACTAATTGTGTTTTTCTTCGCTTTGCCAACTGTATATTCTAATCCTGCAAGAAAATTCATGATGTAATTACCATTAAAATCGGTATTGGCCTTAATACCATTGCTTCCAACATATTTGCTTTCGAAAAGACTACCGTTCCACATAAAGTAATAATGCTTATGGAAGAGTTTTTCAATCGTTAATTCTATCCCATAGTTTTCGCCTGTTCCGGTATTTTCCATAGAATAAATAGGATAAAACCGTGTAAACGTGGCACCACGGTTCAATGCCGAAACACCGGAAGGAACCTTATAAACTGGCACATTCCAGATGTACTGGTAATACAATTCGGTTTTAAACTTAAAATACTTCCCGACTAAAAAGTCGTAACCCAGTACAACATGCTGACTTTTGCTAAAATCGAGATCCTTTAAATCTTGTTCTCTGTTAACATTTGGAACACGCTGGCCTTCTTTTACAAGCGTATCGGGAATGGCATAATACAGATAAGTTGACTGCATCTGGCTGTGAAGACCATAAGCCAGGCTAACTGCCTGTTTTGCTTTAATCTGGTAGCGAAGACTGGCGCGTGGTTCGATTGTATATTTGTTGTTGAGAGTGAGGATCTGAGAACTTAGCCCAGCATTAAGACTCAGTTTTTCGTTGAACTTGTGAACATAGGTAATGTAAGGTTGAATCAAATAAAAGCTCGTATTGGCGTCTTCCCTCACCTTAAACGGTTTGTCAAGAATAGCCTGGGCAACCGTATCAAAAAGCGAGTTTATTCGAGTCTTATCGTAAAAACTCACATCCGAACGGTTAACAAAAAATCCGGCTTTAATACTATTCCTTGAATTCAGTTTTGTTTTCACATACCAGGCGAGGGTCGATTTTTTCTCAAGAAAAGCGTAATTAAGTATTTGAGGTAAGGTATCATTCGGCACAAAGTTGTCGTTACGCAACACGAGGTAATGTCTTGATGAAATATCCTGCATGCTGAATGCTACGCTGGTTTTCATAACCGTTTTGCTATTTAAAGCATACACATGGCTTAGTATTGCTACGCCCATGTTGGTCCTGAAATATTGATCACGATTTTGATCTCCATAGAGTTCCTTTGGGCGCTCGTGGATATCACTAAGAATAATATTGATGTCGCTTAAACCACCAATTCCACTAAAACTAAATACACCCGCTTTTTTGGTTGGAAAGTTCAAACGAATTCCTATATCCTGGTAATTTGGAATGGCACTGGTTCCTAATTTAAAATTTACACTGCCAAAAAGTGCAAGCGTGGAATAACGATAGGTGATAAGATAACTCGCACCGCTTTTTTTACTGAGCGGGCCTTCCAGGGCGAGTTCTGTACCCAGTATTCCTAATTGAAAGGTACGTTCGTGTTTTTCGTTATTACCATTGCGCATTTTCAGATCGAACACACCGCCCAGAGCATTTCCATAATTCGCTGGAAACGCCCCGGTATAAAATTCACTGTTAGCAAGGTATTTATTATTGATGATGCTCTGAGGTCCCCCGGCCGAGCCCGCTACCGCAAAGTGTGTTGGATTAGGAATGTCTATATCGTCTAGTCTCCATAACAAACCCGCCGGGCTGTTTCCCCTTATTACAATATCATTCCGGGAATCGTTTGTACCCTGAATTCCGGCAAAGTTCTGTGCCATCCTGGCCGGATCCTGCCTCGAGCCAGCGTAACGCTCCGTTTCTTCAATACTGAACGCTTTCATATTAGAAACCTGCATTGTGCTTACTACATCGGTATCACTTGAGGCTTTAATCTCAACCTCGTCTATCGATACGGTGCTTTCTTCCATATCAATATTTAAAACCACTTCTTTTCCGGAGGTCACAATTACATCACTTACCGGTACTGGCTTGTAACCCGTGAACAAATAAACAAAGGATTGTCTGCCAACAGGCACACCCTGCAACTTATAAAAACCATTATTATCGGAAACCGCATGTAAGGTGTGGCTCGATGATTTTAACTGAACAATAGCGCCCGGCAATCCAATGCCCGTAACTTTATCAGATACCTTTCCTTTTACGGTCTGGGTAACCTGTGCCATACTAAATGAAGATAACAGAACACATAAGAGGGGGTAAATAATTTTATTCATGTTTCAGCCGTCTCGTTACCGACGAAACGGAAGCGGTCATAATTTTTAAAATGGAAATCAGGAGGGCAATCACAATAGCACAAATAAAAAAATTGTTTTGCATATAGTGCAAAACAATTTTAAGAAGTTCTCGACCACCCTTCGACAAGCTCAGGATATGGGCACGAACGGATATTTCAGTTATCTATTATTATTTAGTAGCAGGAATCTTAATAAGCTGACCGTATTTCAGATTGTTATCTTTAAGGTTGTTTGCTTCCTTAATTTCCTTGTAGTTAATACCATATTTTTTAGCGATGTACACCAGGCTTTCGCCCTTTCTTACCTTATGATATGTATAGTCCTTTTTAGCAGGAATACTCGCATTTTCAGCAAGTTGTTTTGTGTTAGTTTCTGTATTATTTGAAGCCAGGTTCTGTTCGTTATTAATTTCAAGCTTCTTTGGTTCTGCTTTTTTCTCGCGTACATATACCACAAGCTTTTTACCTGGACGAATCCCTTTCTTGCCAATATAATTCCATGTTTTAAGGTCGGCAATTGTTACGCCGTATTTGCGTGCAATGGTACTTAATTTTTCACCAGATTTAACTGTGTGCGTCTTTTTAACCTCTGCAAGGCTTTCCACTACTTCACCTTCTTTACGTTGTGCCGCAATGGCTGCGTAGATTGCAGTTTCGTTATTCAGGAAATAAGCGATTTTATTTTTAGGAAGACAAATAGCATTACCTCCAGATGGAACAATATTCTTCCTGTACTGTGGATTAAAATAAAGAATTTCTTCCGTAGTGATATCCAGAGCCTGGCTTATCTGTTCGAAGCTCATTTGTTCCTTCATTACCACCGTATCCACTTCGAAATAGGTTTTTCTTGGAACCGCAGGATAAATATTATGTTCTGCTCCGTAATTCATCACATAGTTTGCTGCAATAAAAGCTGGAACATATCCTTGCGTTTCAAGAGGTAAATATGGCCTGATCTCCCAATACGTTTTTTTTCCACCGCTGCGGCGGATTGCTTTACTGATACTTCCCGGGCCGGCATTGTAAGCAGCTAGAACCATTTGCCAGTCGCCAAACATGTTATAAAGACTTTTAAGATACTCTGCTGCTGCAACAGTAGCTTTGTATGGATCGCAGCGCTGATCAATATAGGAAGTAACATTTAATCCGTACATTTTACCTGTAGGATACATAAATTGCCACAAGCCCATGGCACCGGCGCGCGATCGTGCATAAGGAATCAGAGCGCTTTCGATAACAGCGAGGTGTTTAAGTTCCAATGGAATATTGTATTTGTCCAACACCTCTTCGAACATCGGATAATATAATTGAGCAACGCCCATCATACGGCTTACACTTTCGCGTTTACGGATGGTATAAAGATCTATAAAGCCCTTTACATGTGGATTGTAAACAAGATCAAAAGGAGACGCAACGTCAAGTTTTGCCAAACGAGCCTGGTAGGTATAATCGTCGTACTGAGGTACACTATCTTCAGCAAATTTGTACTTGTTGTGTTTAGGAAACACCGGACGGGAAAAAGCCGTTTCAAACATTTTTTGTGTTGAAAGACTATCCAGCATGTCTGCAATAGGATTTTCTACCGGAACGGACTGTGATTTTACCGACATAGAACTTAAAAACAGGATCGGTAAAAAGAAGTTTTTCAGTTTATTCATGTTATTGCGTTTACAGGGAGCGATTCTATTTAAACGGAATTAATTTTAAAACGTTACAATATAGCCACAATAAATCCCAACAAGGACCCAATTTCCCAATTTTAACAAGTTTATAACTAAAAACGGCCTAAAAAACCGATTGAGCCTTATATTTTTTAACTTTGCGCTGTGAAAAGTGATAAGAAAGAAGACCTTCCCTTGGTAAATATTGAAAGAAACCCCCTGTTTTTATTAGTATCAAGTTTGCTTACAGGTGTTATCGTATTTTACGCCTATTCTTTGTTAAAAGCTGTAAACCCCTGGGGTTTTATGGTGATGGTGCCTGCTGCTGTTTTAGCCTTCCAAACACTCTGGTGGCTGCTTAATCCATTTGCTGAAATTTATCATGATAGGATTGAAATTAAACAGTCTCTTTTCCAGGATAAGGTTCGTTATTTTGTGGATCTGAAAAAAATTAACAGTACTAAAAAGCAATCCTTATACATCACCTATAATGATGATGAACAGGAAGAGCTCAATTTATTCGGCATTAAATCCTCTCACCTGCCTCTTATGAAATCTGAAATGGAGAAATTTGTTTTAGAAAGCATGAATGCCCGTCCTTAATTTAACCGAAGCAGAGCACAGTTAGCAATTCCATTAGAAAAAGAACCAAACGTTGCACCGGAGCTCCAGCGACGTAGAGTCAAGATGTAAGACAATCGCTAACACTGGTCGGTGTCTGGATATGCACTTCTGGCCTCCCTCCTCCAACTGTATCTTTATTCCTTCCTTTCATTATAATAAACACAAGACTGTTTAAAATCAATTTTTGCTTAAGGCTTATCGGTAGTATTTCGACCTAATTTCGTAAAAACCAATTTATCACATGCTGAATTTCATTCTTCAAGCCGGGGCTTCTCTTGCCACAGCAGCCACCGCAGATTCTAATAATGTTGTATCAGGCATTCAAACTACACCAGCAACCGAGATTACTGAAACAAAAATATCCCTGATGGAAATGATCATGAAGGGCGGACCAATTATGATCCCCTTGGCTATCTTGTTACTTATAGCCCTCTATATTTTTATTGAACGTTTGCTTATTATTGGTAAAGCCATGAAACGCAACGATAATCTTGTTCTTAGTTTAAAAGAGATGATTCATAGCGGAAACATTTCTAATGCTGTTGCCATGTGCAAAAACATGAACACTCCTGAAAGCGCCATGATCGAACAGGGCGTAAAACGTATTGGTCAGCCTGTTGAAGAAATCAGGAGTGCAATGGATAAAAGCGGATCAAATGAAATTGGAAAACTGGAACGCAATATGAACGTACTTAATATTATTGGGCGCATTGCTCCAATGTTTGGATTTATCGGGACTATTATTGGTGTAATTACAATTTTTTACGATATATCACTCGCAAAAACTGTAGAGATCGAGATCATTTCAAAAGGCTTGTATCAAAAGATGATTACCTCGGCGGGCGGATTAGTAGTCGGGGTATTGGCTTTTGTATGCTATCATTGGCTGAATGCACGAATTGACAGACTGGCACACAGAATGGAGGACACACAGATAAAGTTCCTGGATATGTTGAATGAACCTTCGAAGTAATTGAAAATTACGAATGAAACATTCAGAATTTTTAATTATTAATTCTTAATTCAGAAAAATGGCATTACGCAGAAAACACAGAGAATCGGAAGTAAGTACAGACTCGCTGAACGACATTATGTTCTTCCTACTTCTGTTTTTTATCATATTATCTACTATGGTGAGTCCGAATTCCATTAAGGTGAACTTACCAAAATCTGATCCTAATGTTACGGTAGAAAACATGAACAAACCTATTCATGTGGCGGTAACTAGCGATAAAAAGTACTATGTGAACAGCGTTGAAATTGCAAAAGAGAACCTTGAAAGCGAAATTTCAAAATTTGCAGAAAAATCCGCTGAACCTATCGTACTGATGCATCTTGATAAAGATCTGTCTATACAGGACGAAATTGAAATCATGACCATTTGTTATCATTTGAAATGTAAAACAGTATTAGCTACAGCTGCTACTAAAAAATAAATCCGCCCCTCCGCGGCGCTAAAGCGAATATAATTATGGAACTAACACAATCCGAAGAAAACAGGAACAGGGCTATCTCCGCTACTATTACCCTGATGATCTTCGCCCTGTTTATCCTATTCCTTATTCTTTTTAAATTAATTACTCCCAATCCACCTTTCCCTGAATCAGGCGGCGGTGGCGGTGGTCAGGAACTTGCACTTGGGATGATGAATCTCGGTAATGATGATCTTGACTACAGTAAAATGGGGGAACTAAAAGAAGTAGTGGCTGAACCTGAAACTTCAAAAGAAAATATTGTGACTGATGAACTCGGAGAGTCTGTTCCGGTTTCTGAAACAAAACCCGAAGTAAAAGAAGAAAAGGTTGTGATTAAACCCGTTAAACCTGCACCGGTAGAACCAAAAAAAGAACCTGTAAAAGAAAAAACAGCTGCTGAAAAAATGACGGAGCTGTTTAAAAAAAATAAAGGAAAACCAGGTGGCGGAAGAGGAGACAATGATCAGGCCGGACAAAATGGTTCTCCCGATGGTGACCCTTTTAAAGATGGGCAAGGTGGTTCCGGCGGAGGCACTGGCGGTGGAAATGGAACCGGCGACGGGCCGGGTGATGGTCCGGGAAAAGGACCTGGCAGTGGTGGTGGTATTGG